>CANGGL010000036.1 GCA_947453465.1 Microbacteriaceae bacterium
AAGCCCAACCACACCCCAGGGGCCCTGCGAGCCAATCTGAAGGCCCGGTGAAATTCCACCGACGATGACGCCCTGAATGATAGCCACCGGCAACAGGATTCCAGACTCGAGCGCATAGCTGTTGATTGACGACACTCGACCACCCAGCTTGCTCTTGGCCAGGCCATAAATCGCAAAAGAGGACGCGAGGCTAAGGGCGATCCAGGGAATATGACCGTAATCAATGGTTAGAACCACCACGGCCAGGGTGCCGAAAGCCACTGCCACCCATTGCAGTTTGCGCAGGCGCTCACCCATGAAGAACACGGCCAACAGGATGGTCATCAGCGGATTGATGAAATAACCCAACGCCGCTTCGACGACATGGTGGCTCGAAACCGAAACAACGTAGATTAGCCAGTTGGCCATGATCAGAATGCTGGACACCAAAACCCAAGACATCAGCTTTGGTTGCCGAATGACTTCGCGAAGTGCACCCCAGGACTTGGTCACCGAAACCAAGATGATGGCCACCGCTAAACCAAACACGATTCGCCAGGTGACAATCTCGTAAGGTGAGGCAAAATGCAGCATCGTGATGATGAGCGGGAAGCTACCCCAGATTAGGTAGGCCGAGACACCAACGGTCAAACCTCGGGTCAGGCGCTGGCTAGGGGATAGAAAAAGACCCCGGCCTGAGCCGAGGTCTTCTTTTGAATCCATGCTTTGGAGTCTAGCGAACTACAACCGCTAGAACGTCGCGAGCCGAAAGCACTAGGTACTCGTGGCCGTTGTACTTTAGCTCGGTGCCGCCGTACTTCGAGAAGATGACCTTGTCGCCAACATTTACGTCAACTGGGATGCGGTTGCCCTTGTCGTCGATGCGACCAGGACCTACGGCAATAACCTCAGCCTCCTGTGGCTTCTCCTTGGCGGTGTCTGGAATAACCAGACCCGAAGCGGTTACCTGCTCTGCCTCAACTGGCAAAACAACGATGCGATCTTCAAGTGGCTTGATTGAAACCGACATGATTCCCTCTTCTTTAAAACTGTGGATGGTGGGTAGCCCGCGGTGCGGGCAGTGCTTCGATATTAGCACTCGGCCCGACTGAGTGCTAACTCACTCAACCGCTCAGAGCGAACAGCCCCATCATGGCAAACGGTAGATTTGTTAGATGGAACGCGCCGACTTCATCCGCCTACTCTCACCAGAGGGGCAGGAGTTGTTGGCAAAATCGGCGGCCTATGCCGATAAGGGTGACGTGGTGAAGCTGGTTTCTCAGCTGCGCGCCCAAGGCCACGATGCCCTCTTGGTTGCCGCGGTGCTGACCCAGGCAAAGTTGCGCAAACGCGGTGCCGCTAAATTCGGCCCTTTTGCCGAGCGCATGATCTTCACCGAACCCGGCCTCGAGCAGGCATCAAGGCTGTCAGTGGCCGCATTGCACGCCGGCCGTTTTCGCGATGCAAAGGTTAAATCGGTGGCCGATCTCGGCTGCGGCATCGGTGCCGAATCTCTCGCGCTAGCCAGCCTCGACATCGAGGTAAAGGCCTTTGAAATTGATGAGGTGACCGCGGCGGTTGCCACCTATAATCTGGCGCCTTTTGAAAACGCGGTAGTTGAACAGGCCGATGTCACCGAGCTGGACCTGAACAAATTTGACGCCCTATTCTTTGACCCGGCCCGCCGTGAGCTTGGCGGCCCGGCCCGTGAAAGAGCGGCGCGCAAGTTTGACCCGATGGCTTTCTCGCCGACCTTTGATTTTGTAATGGCCGCTGCTGCCAAGAAACCGACCGGAGTGAAGTTTGGCCCCGGCCACCCTCACGAGGGCATCCCCGAAGAAGCCGAGGCCCAGTGGGTCTCGGTCAATGGTGATCTAGTTGAACTGAGCCTTTGGTTTGGTTCGCTGGCCCGCCCGGGCATCAAGCGTTCGGCGCTGCTGATTGACGCTGCCGGCAAGCATGAAATCACCAGCGATTCGACCACTCGATTCGATGCCGCAATTGGTGAGATCGAGGAGTTTGTCTACGAACCGGATAACTCAGTGATTCGCTCACACCTACTGGGTCAGCTAGCCGAGCAACTCGGTGCGCACATCTTCAGCCCAGAGATCGCTTATCTAACCTCGAGCAAAGAACTGCACTCCCCCTGGCTAAAGGGTTACCGCGTGCTCGACAACCTGACCTTCGACCGCAAGAAGCTCAAGGCCTACCTTCGCGAGAAGGGCATTGGCACGCTCGAGATCAAGAAGCGCGGCTCAGACATCGTGCCCGAGCAACTGCGCAAAGAACTTCAACCAAAAGGTAAGGGCGCCGCCACCCTGATCGTAACCAGGGTGGGCGACGCCCATAGGGTGCTCGTTTGCGAGACCCTGAAATAACTCAGGTGCTCATTTGCGAGACCCTGAGATAACTACTTAGTTAGTTTGAACCGGTGCTGGAGTGTCAGTGCCACCAATTGGGCCCCAACCACCACCCATCATTCCGCCGTTGGTGCCGTTGGCGCCATCGTCATAGCCGCCCATCATGCCACCTCCGAAGTTGCCTGGCATGTGCTGGCCGAAGCCGCCACGCACGTCAACGCCGTAGCGCTGGCCAACGATGAGGCTCAGAATTGACATTCCGATTCCACCAATGATCCAGAGGCCGATTCCTACATAGCCGAGGATCATGCCGGTTAGGGCAAGGCCGCGACCTGATTCATTCGACTTCTTTAGCTGGGCTAGCGAGATGTGTCCGGTAATGATTGCGGCCACTGAGCCGAAACCTGAGACTGCGGTGGCCAGTGAGACAACCGCGAGAGTGTTTAGCTTGGTGAAGTCGAAGTGGGCCTTTGCCTTAGGGGCTTCAGCGGCTTCGATCTTTTCTGTTTTATCTGCCATGACTTCAGTTCAGCAGGCGATGCTGTGAGCAGACTGTGAAACACCTGCTAGCCAACTTCGAGTTGGCAGGATGCGGGCTGTTCGGTCAGAGAGTGTGCACCGTGGTGACCGGCAGGGTCGAGTCGGCACCAAACGACAGACTCGACGGGCGTCTACCTGCCATGACCAGTTGCGCACCTAGTGCGGCAATCATCGCGCCATTATCGGTGCAGAGGCTAAGTGCAGGGATGCGCAACTCGATGCCGGCGGCCTCGCAGCGCTCTTTGGCCAACTCGCGCAATCGCGCATTGGCAACTACACCGCCGCCCAGAAGCAATCGCGGAACATTGTTTTCTAGGCAAGCCTTGACCGCCTTGCTAACCAAGACGTCGGCCACCGCTTCGCGGAAGCTAGCTGCAACATCGGCGATGTTCAACGCCTCCCCCTCACCGGCTTCAGCTTTGGTTTCGGCAACCTCAACCCAGCGGGCAACCGCGGTCTTCAGCCCCGAGAATGAGAAGTCATAGCGGTGCTTCTCCATGTCTTTTGCCTGGGTCAGCCCGCGAGGGAACTTGATGGCATTCGGGTTTCCGCCGGCAGCTGCCCGGTCAATTTCTGGCCCACCCGGGTACTTCAGCCCAAGCACGCGCGCTACCTTGTCAAAGGCCTCGCCGGCGGCATCATCGATGGTTTCACCAAGCAGTTCAACTTCATCTAAGAGGTCACGAACCAAAAGCAGCGATGTGTGCCCGCCCGAAACCAACAGCGCAACGGTTGGGGTTTCAACCTCACCGCGCTCAAGAATGTCTACACCCACGTGACCCACCAGGTGGTTGACTGCATAGATCGGCTTGCCGGTTGCCACGGCAAGGGCCTTTGCCGCTGCAACACCGACCATCACCGCACCGCCCAGGCCCGGGCCGTTGGCCACGGCAATCGCATCGATGTCCTGCAGGCTCAGATTGGCCTCAGCCAGCGCCTTATCCAGAGTCGGCTTTAGTGCCTCTAGATGCGCGCGAGCGGCAATCTCGGGTACGACGCCGCCAAAACGCGCATGCTCATCCATACTCGAAGAAATCACATTTGCCAGCAGGGTGGTGCCGCGCACAATGCCAACCCCGGTTTCATCGCAGGTTGATTCAATCCCCAGAACCACGGGCTCGCGGCCAACGCTGCGCTGTGGCAAGGTGAGGCGCATGACCCAGGCATCGATGCCGGCCGGCTGGTAATAATTCTTGCGGGTGTCGATGTGCTCGAACCCGAGGGCAAAATAGAGACTCTGGGCCACCGGGTTGTCCGCACGCACCTCGAGAAAAATCTCGCGGGCATGAAGGCGGCCAGCTTCGGCAATCAGCGCATCCATCAGCGCTCGGCCGAGGCCAAGCCCGCGGGCTGCCGGTGAAACCGCGATGGTCTGAACATCACCCTGGTCGCTCGAAGGCACCTTGCTCAGGCCGGCATAACCGATGATTTTCTCGTCGCGAACCGCAACCAGATAGGCCGTGTGGTGAGCGAGCAGTTCAAAGTGCATGTTCTCTTCAGACCAGGCGTCCTCGGGGAAGCACTCGTGTTCGAGAGCCATGATTGACGCCAGGTCAGCGTCTAGAGCCGGGCGAATACTCCAGGCCTTCATGAGCTCACCTTCTTGCCAAAGGTTCGCAGGTTCTTAGGCTCAACCGCATCTGGGTTACGCAGATAAAGCGCCGTCACGTCGTGGCTCAACATGCCAGCCGCAGCCTGTGCCTCAAAAAGCGCGCCGATTGCCCGGGCAGAAATCACCCGCGATGTGGTTTGCACTTCAATGCCTCGAGCGGCAAGCGATTCGGCAATGTCGGCCGGGCGGTTTACTGCTGGGCCCTCGATGCAAATTGGCACGCCGTATCGGTCAAGCCCAGAGTAAAGCGCCCAGTAGTGCTCGCTTCGGCGAGCATCCGAGGTGACCAAAAGTGGCTGTGACAATTTACCCGAGCCTTCATCAGATCGACCAGCACCCACTTCAGAACCAGTGTCCAGTTCAGAACCAGCGGCGCGCGTTTCAAACTCTTGCTTCGCAATCGCATCAAGGCTGACCAGGCCAAATAGCTTGGCGCCGGCACCTTCGGCAAACATGATTGCCGCGGCGATGCCGACGCGGAGGCCGGTGAATGGTGCCGGGCCACGGCCAACGGCAACGGCTCTGATCTGGTTTGGTTTGATGCCGGCTTGAATCAGGGCGTCATTGATGGCGTCGCCGATTGATTCGGTGTGACTGCGGGTGTCTGCGATCTCGATTTCGGCGAGCGCGATGCCATCCTTGAGCACTGCCACCGAGGTGCCAGAAGAAGTGTCGATTGCTAGAACGTGGCCCATTAGAGAGAAACCCCTGCCCATCGCGAGCCGAAGCCAAGAATGCTCACCGTGCGAGGGTCAACCGAATCGTCCTCATCGGCGGCATGTTCCACGGCTCGTTCGCGCTCAATCACTATCTCGAGCCAGTTCTCGACCAGGTCATCGGTCATACCCTTGCCCCACTCAACCAACACTATTGAGTTGGCATAGTCGATGTCGAGGTCGTCGAGCTCAAGCGGGCCACCTAGACGGTAGGCATCCACGTGCACCAGCACCGGCCCGGAATCCTTGCGCTTATGGGTTCGAGCAATCACAAAAGTTGGGCTAGAAACATTTCCGATGGCAGTCAGGCCTTCGCCAACGCCACGGGTCAGAGTGGTTTTGCCGGCACCGAGCGGGCCGGTCAGAACAACCAGGTCTCCGGCTTCAAGCAGACGGGCCAATTTGAGGCCTAACTCGTTCATGGCCTCAGGGGTCGAGACTTCGAGTTTGGCGATTAGGTGGTGGGTCACTCTAGATCTTCATCCACATCAAGATTGATCAGCGCACCGAGTTCGGTTTCGTGCAGCAGCAGTGAGGCGTCACTCTGACCGACATAGGTGCGCTTGAAACGCCCACCCATGCGCGTCACGATTTCATAGTTGATGCTGTCAGCCGCGGCAGCAAGGTCATCGGCCGATGGCACACCGGCAGCCGGGTCGCCGAAGATGGTCACCAGGTCACCGGCCTGAACCTCATCGTTGCCAACGTCAATCACAAACTGGTCCATCGCGATGCGTGATGAAACCGCATAGGTCTTGCCATGAATTGACACGGATGCGTTGCCGCTCGCGTTGCGCGGCAGCCCCTCGGCATAGCCAACCGGCACCAGGGCCAAGGTGGTCTCGGCGGTGGTTCGGTGCATGTAGCCATAGCTCACGCCTTCGCCAGCCGGAACCCGCTTCACCTGAGTGATGTGCGCGGTTGCGGTCATGGCCGGGCGCAGGCCGTACTCCTTCGAGTGATGATCGGCGAATGGAGATAAGCCGTAAAGCGCCACACCCACTCGAACCATTTCATACTGAGCCTGCGGGTAGTTCAGCGAACCATCCGATGCAGTGAGGTGGCGCAGTTCAAAACTCAAGCCAGATTCGCGGGCCAGTTCAACGGCAGCGTCAAAGCGGGCAATCTGAGCCAAGTCTTCGGCTTCGCCAGTGCTTGAAAGGTGAGAGAAAACACCAACCACTTGGATGAAACCTTCGGCAACCAGCGCGCGGGATAGACGAAGCACGCCCTCCCACTCGGCAGCACTGGCACCGTTGCGGTTTAGCCCGGTGTCAACCTTCAGGTGCACTCGAGCCAATCGACCGGTGATTTCTGCGGCTGCGGCAACCCGGGCCAGCTGGTCTTCGTTGGCTAAGCCAAGTTCGATGCCCTCGTTGACGGCCTCGACGAACATCTCGTGCGGGTCATGCAACCAGGCCAAAATCGGTGCATCGATGCCTGCTCGGCGCAGTTCGAGTGCTTCGGTGATGTCGGCAACACCCAGGTAATCGACCCCGGCTTCTTCAAGTTTGCGAGCAACCTCGACCATTCCGTGCCCATAGGCGTTGGCCTTGACCACGCCACACACCATCACGCCACCGGCGCGCTCGCGCATCACATCAAGGTTGTAGGCAATGGCATCGAGGTCAATAATGAGTTGTCTCATGGCTGCTCTCCCTCGGCGACTACAAATGCAACGGCGTTATCGCCATCGTGGCTAATTGATAGGTGAAACTTTCTGATGCCGGCCTGCAATGCAATCTTCGCAGTTGAACCGTGCAACCACACCACCGGTTTGCCACTCGATTCTTTACCGATTTCGATGCCGTGCCATTCGAGGCCTGAATCTCCGGCTAGCGCCTTGATTACTGCCTCTTTGGCCGCGAACCTTCCGGCCAAAGTTTGAACGCTGGCATCCACGGTTTCGATGTCGAGAAACAAACGATCCTTCAGCCGTGGCGTCTCGTTCAGCTTGGCCTCAAATCGGCTGAGCTGAACCGTGTCGACACCTACCCCGAGGATCATTTTGGCGAGGACTATTCGACGGTTACTGATTTAGCCAGGTTGCGTGGCTGGTCAACATCCAGGCCCTTGGCGGTCGATAGTTCGAGTGCAAAGATCTGCAGTGGGATGACCGTGAGAATTGGTGCAAACATGCTTTCCGACTGCGGCACAAATATCACGTGCTCGGCATAGTCGGCAACCTGGTTGTCGCCCTCTTCTGCAATCGCAATCACCTTGGCGCCGCGAGCGCGAATCTCTTGAATGTTTGAAATCACCTTCGGGTGCAGGCTGTCTTCATCGCGCTGTGACGGCACAATCACGATGACGGGCTGACCTTCTTCAATCAGTGCAATCGGGCCGTGCTTAAGCTCGCCGGCTGCAAAACCTTCGGCATGGATGTAGGCCAGCTCCTTGAGCTTTAGCGCACCCTCCATGGCGATCGGGAAGCCAACGTTGCGGCCGAGGAACAAGACCGACTTGGCATTAGCCATCTCCTTGCCCAACTTGCGAGCGAGGTCAAGGTTCTCGATGACCTCGGTCACATGAGCCGGCATCTTGAGCAACTCGTGGCCTAGGCGACGAAGCTCGGTGGTTGAAACCTTTTCGCGCCCGGCACCCAAGAACAAGGCAAGCAAGAATCCTGCGGTGATCTGCGCGGTGAGCGCCTTGGTCGAAGCCACGGCAACCTCTGGGCCGGCGTGGGTGTAAATCACTGCGTCTGATTCTCGAGCCAGGGTTGCGCCCTGGGTGTTGCAAATAGCCAGCACCTTAGCGCCCTGCTCTTTGGCATAACGAGTTGCCATCAGGGTGTCCATGGTTTCGCCAGACTGGCTGACGGCCACGATCAAGGTGTTCTTGGTCACAATAGGGTCGCGGTAGCGGAACTCGTGTGAGAGTTCAACCTGTACTGGGATGCGCGAGTACTTCTCGATTGCATACTTGGCAACGTCACACGCATAGCTCGCGGTTCCACAGGCAACCATGATGATGCGGTCGATGTCTTTAATGTCCTGAGCCGATAGGCCGTCGATTTCGCTGAGTCGAACCGAACCATCGGAGCCAAGTCGGCCCATCAGGGTGTCGGCAACCGCCTGCGGCTGGTCGGCGATTTCCTTGGCCATGAAGCTTGACCATCCACCCTTGCTGGCGGCCGAGGCATCCCAGTCAACTGTGAATTCAACCGGGGTAACCGGGGTGCCATCGAAGGTACGAATCTCGACCGAGCCGGCGCGCAGAATGACGATTTCATCCTGGCCCACGGCAATGGCGCGCTTGGTGTGCTCAACGAAAGCGGCGACGTCAGAACCTAGGAAGTTCTCACCATCGCCCAAACCGATGACAAGAGGTGCGTTTCGACGAGCTGCCAAAACAACATCTGGCTGGTCTTCGTGAATAACAAGAATCGTGAAGGCACCGTGCAGGCGCTTGACAACGTTGGCGAAGGCAATCGGCAGGTCACCGGTGGTTTCGAATTCGCGGGCGATGAGGTGGGCGGCCACCTCTGAATCGGTCTCGCTGGCAAATTTGGTGCCGATTGCGGCAAGTTCGGCCTTGAGCTCACCGAAGTTCTCGATGATGCCGTTGTGAATCAGTGAAAGCTTTGAGGTTGGGCCACCCAGGTGTGGGTGCGCGTTGCCGTCGGTTGGCGCGCCGTGGGTTGCCCAGCGGGTGTGGCCGATGCCGATGTTGGCTATTGGCAGCGGATGGTTGGTGATCTCCGCGATGAGGTTGTCTAGCTTGCCCGCCTTTTTACGGGTTTCGAGCTGACCACCAGGGGCGATGATTGAGACACCGGCCGAGTCATAGCCGCGATACTCGAGGCGACGAAGGCCTCCAAGAAGAACATCAAGGGTTGACTTCGGGCCTACATAACCCACGATTCCGCACATACGTCTAATTTACGGCAGAATGGCTCTTTGTGAGCGCAGCACAGACCGCGAGTGACGCAGATTCAGGCACCGACCTGAGCCCCTTCGTCGAAATCGAGCGCGCCGACTGGGCCGAGCTCGGAATCAACACCGAATTGCCGCTCACCGAAGCAGAAATTGCTCAGATCCGCGGTCTCGGCGACTTCCTCGACCTCAAAGAGGTCACCGATGTTTACCTTCCGCTCAGCCGTCTTTTGAACCTGTATGTTGGCGAGACCCAGAACCTTCACCGAGTGACCACCGATTTCATGGGTGAGCGTGCCAAGCGCGTGCCCTTCATCATCGGGGTTGCCGGTTCGGTGGCCGTCGGCAAGTCGACCGTCTCGCGTTTGCTCAAAGAATTGCTGTCTCGCTGGGAGGGCACCCCTCGAGTCGAGCTGATCACCACCGATGGTTTCCTGTTTCCGAACGCCGAGCTCGAGCGTCGTGGCCTCATGGCCCGCAAAGGCTTCCCCGAGTCATACGACCGCCTGGCGCTGTTGAAGTTTGTGGCGGACGTGAAGTCTGGCGCGTCCGAGGTCTCAGCTCCGGTTTATTCGCACCTCAGCTACGACATCGTCCCCGGCGAGCGCACCGTTGTTCGCGCCCCCGATGTTCTCATCGTTGAGGGTCTGAATGTTTTGCAAGCCCCTGGCCCAGGCCAAGAACTTGCACTGAGCGATTTCTTTGACTTCAAGATTTATGTCGATGCCTCGACCGAGAACGTCACACAATGGTTCTTGAAGCGCTTCCGCAAGCTTCGCGATTCGGCCTTCACCGACCCGGCCTCTTACTTCCACCGCTATGCCGAGATGGAAGAGTCGAAGGCGCTGGCTCGAGCCGAAGAAATTTGGGCCACCATCAACCTGCCAAACCTGACCGAAAATATTGCTCCGACCCGTTCGCGCGCCACCCTGGTCTTGAAAAAAGGCGCCAACCACACCGTTGAATCGGTCTTGCTGCGCAAACTGTAGAAGCGCCCCGGCACCGTCTCTGCACGACAGCCAAAATTGCCAGTCCGGCGCGCATTAAATCGTTATAAATCTTGACGTGTTTCACAGCAATTTCACAGTTGACTGTAGGTGAGCCATTCGTATGGGTGTCGCCTGGTGTGAAAAACCTAGGCACCGACGATGCAAACGATGACTTTCTAGTACATCAACTGAAAGGCTACAAATGAACACACTTTCCGCAACACTGTCCAACGGGCAGTTCAACCTCGTCTACAACATCCTGTCGCTGGGCCTAGCATCGATGCTATTTACCTCGATCTTCTTGTTCGTAGGCCGAGACCGAGTACTACCGCGTTACCGCATGGCAGTAATGGTTTCAGGCACCGTAACCGCAATCGCCTCGTACCACTACTTCCGCATGTTCGACAACTTCAACCACGCGTTTGCTGGCATGACCGCCAACAACCCAGACGCATACAACGTGGGCTACCGCTACGTTGACTGGTTGCTAACCGTTCCATTGCTTCTAGTTGAGCTTGTTGCAGTTCTTGCACTTGCCCGCGCTGCACAGTCATCAATCCTGAACCGTCTAGTCCCTGCAGCTGCAGCGATGATTGTTCTTGGTTACCCTGGCGACGCAAAGCTAGACATCATGGGCATCGCTCCATCGGTATGGGGTCTTCTATCAACCATTCCGTTCCTATACATCCTGTACGTGTTGTTCATCGAACTCGGCAAGAGCCTAATCAAGCAGTCTGAAGCAGTTCAGCGCAAGGTCAAGCTTCTCCGCCTTCTTCTAATCGCAACCTGGGGTGTTTACCCAATCACCTTCATCCTGGCGATGGGTTCAACTGGCTTCAACGCCGACCAGTTCGTTGCCCGTGAAGTTGGATACAGCATCGCCGACATCCTTGCCAAGTGCTTGTTCGGTTTGGTCATCTTCTCGATCGCCCGCATCAAGTCAGCTGAGGAGTCTGCCGAATTCGCAAAGTCAGAATTCAAGGACTAATCAGTTTCAAATAGATCTCCGATCTAGAAACGGGGTCGCCGCAAGGTGGCCCCGTTTTTTATGCCCAACCAAATACCGATTCAGTTTCCTTAGCAGCGTGCGACATGAAGGCGTAGTGTGAAACCATGCAGAGCCCAGCGGCATTCATCCGGGGAGTCGCCCACCCCGAGGCGTTTCACGGCACCGGCAAGACCGGCGGATTTTTCGAGGGCTGGTACATCAAGTTGGTTAGCGCCGATCTCATGCAGCGCTGGGCCGTCATCCCCGGAGTGTTCAAGGGTCTCGACGCCGGCGGCGAAGACACCGCATTTGTTCAGATCTTGGATGGCCTAACCGGGCGCTCCTGGTTTCACAAATTTCCGCTCGCCGAGTTCGAAGCGGCCACAAACAAATTTGAGGTGCGGGTCGGCAGCAACACCTTCAACAGTTCCGGTGTTCACCTCGACCTCCCCCAACTGCAAGGCAGCCTCACCTACGCAACCGCGCTCGACCCCTGGCCGGTCACTTTCACTGAACCGGGCATTATGGGCTGGTATGGAATGGTGCCGGCGATGGAATGCTTCCACGGCGTGGTCAGTTTTGGGCACTCGCTCTCCGGCTCGTTGAAAGTCGAGGGGGTCAACACGCCTTTCGAGGGTGGCCGCGGCTATATCGAAAAGGACTGGGGCAAGGCGTTTCCCGCCGGATACGTCTGGATGGCGTCTAACCACTTGGAGGGCGCTCCCGAGGCATCTCTGGTCGCCTCGGTGGCAATCATCCCTTGGCTGCGCAGTTCATTCAGAGGGTTCATCATCGGCTTCAAGCACTCCGGCAAGTTGCACAAATGGTCCACCTACAATCGCGCAAAAGAGGTTGAGCTGGCCATTGATGATGCCCATGTGCGCTGGTCGCTAAACGGCCCGGATGGCCGTCTTGAGCTGAAAGCAGAGAGGGTCAGGGGCGGCCTTCTGCATGCCCCGCTGCGCACCGCGATGTATCAGCGTGTGGAAGAAACCCTGGATTCAACCATCGAGATTAGGCACCTGGACGCCGTCGGCACAGTACTTTATGAGGGCAAGGCCAGTTGCGCCGGCCTAGAGGTGTTCGGTGATATCGAACGGTTACTCGAGACCTGATTACTTGAGCGAGATTCGAGCGTGGTGGTAGGCTACGCCAACACGGTACTCGAGACCGGGTCGATAGAACTTATTTGAGACTCAAACGAGTCTCAACCACGCGGGCAATTCGCTCTGCCCACATCTTGGCGGTGCCTTCGTCGGCTGCCTCAACCATCACGCGAACCAAGGGTTCGGTGCCAGAGGCACGAAGCAACACGCGGCCGGTGCCGTGCAGGTCGGTTTCGCACTCGCGAACCACCGCCTGAACTTCTTCATCAGAGTCGGTGCGGGTCTTGTCGACACCAGAAACGTTGATCAAAATCTGAGGGTAAACCTTCATTACCGAGGCCAACTCGGCGAGGGTCTTGCTCTTGCGGTTCATCTCGGCCGCAATCTTTAGGCCGGTCAAAATGCCGTCGCCGGTGGTGGCATACTGGCTGAAAATAACATGGCCAGACTGCTCGCCACCCAGGGTGTAACCCTTGGCGCGAATCTCCTCAAGAACATAGCGGTCGCCCACCTTGGTCTCGATCATCTCGATGTCGTTTTCCTTCATCGCAATCTTTAGGCCTAGGTTTGACATCACGGTTGCCACCAGGGTGTTGCGGGCCAGCTGGCCGCGCTCCTTCATTGACAGGGCAAGGATGGCCATGATCTGGTCGCCATCGATGATTGCACCGGTGGCATCAACGGCCAAGCAACGGTCAGCATCGCCATCGTGAGCCACACCTAAGTCGGCACCGTGTTGCAATACGGCTGACTGCAGGGCACTCAAGTGCGTCGAGCCATAGCCGTCATTGATGTTCAGACCGTCTGGGTCGGCACCGATGACGATGACTTCAGCACCGGCATCTTTGAATACCTCAGGCGAGACACCGGCGGCTGCACCGTGGGCGCAGTCAACGACAATCTTCAGACCATCGAGACGGTTTGGTAGTGCGCCCAGCAGGTGAACGATGTAGCGGTCTTCGGCATCGGCGAAACGAGTGACGTGACCGACGCCGGCACCAACCGGAGCCAACTTCGGGCCGGTCATCGCAGCTTCAATGGCATCTTCGATTGCGTCGTCGAGCTTGTGACCACCACGGGCGAAGAACTTGATGCCGTTGTCTGGGGCAGCGTTGTGTGAAGCAGAAATCATGACGCCGAAGTCGGCATCAAGATCTGCGGTCAAAAACGCGGTGGCCGGGGTCGGTAGAACTCCGGCGTCAAAAACGTCAACCCCCGAACTCGAGAGTCCCGCTGCAACTGCTGCTGCAATGAACTCCCCAGAGATTCGGGGGTCGCGGC
>CANGGL010000037.1 GCA_947453465.1 Microbacteriaceae bacterium
CTCTAATGCCATACGCAGGCGCTGGCCGCTAAGGAGAAATCACATGTCAAAGCTAATTCTGACCAATGAGGTTTCAGGCCTCGGCTCTGCAGGCGACGTTGTTGAGGTAAAGGACGGCTTCGCTCGTAACTACCTTCTACCTCGTGGCTTTGCTGTTGTATGGAGCAAGGGTGGCGAGAAGCAGATTGAGTCAATCAAGGCTGCTCGCGACGCTCGTGCCCTAGCAACCGTTGAAGATGCACACGTTCTAAAGGCGGCACTTGAGGCTAAGTCGGTTCGACTTATCGTCAAGGCTGGCCAGGGCGGCCGTCTATTCGGTGCTGTCAAGACCGCTGATGTCGTTGCTGCTGTTGCGGCTGCCGGCCTAGGCGAGCTAGACAAGCGCAAGGTTGCTTTCGTTGCACCAATCAAGGTTGCTGGTGAGCACCTAGCTACCGTCCGTCTTCACGGCGACGTTGTAGCTACCATCACCCTTCAGGTTGTTGGCAAGAAGTAATAAGTTTCACGGGAAACGGGTCGCCTTCGGGCGGCCCGTTTCTGTTTTAACCTGTGGATAACCACACCGGGCGTGTCGGTTATCCACAACCTTGAGGTGAAGGTTTAGGGTTCAGTGTTAATAGTTTTCCACAGGCTCAAACCACGATGTTTACTGGGTTCTTCCTCGATTTCCACAAACTATACACAGGCTTATCCCCAGGTTGCTAACAGTTTTCCGGGCGTGTCCGGCGTGTTGTCCACAAAGTTATCCACAGGTCACCTTTACAGTTGAATGTCTGACCTGTTTGATAGACAAGAACACTTATAGGCTGGACAGTTTTCGGCTAAGCCACACAGTAGGAGACCCAGATGTCGATGATTCAAGAGGTAAGCCGCCCTAACGAGCGCATGCTGCCAAACGACATGCTTGCCGAGCAAAGCGCATTGGGTGGAATGCTTCTTTCTCAAGAGGCCTGTGCCGAGGTTTTCGAAAACGTCAAGGGTGGCGACTTTTACGCCCCGAAGCACGAGCTAATCTTCGATGCCATCGCCAGTTTGTTTGGCAAGGGTGAGCCGATTGACGTCATCACCGTCACCGATGAGCTGATGAAGCAGGGCAATCTGGTCAAGGCCGGCAGCGCCGACTACCTTCACACGCTCACCTCAATTGTTCCGACCGCGGCCAATGCCTCGTTCTACGCCAAAATCGTTCAAGAGAAAGCCACCCTGCGCCGCCTGGTTGAGGTGGGCACGAAGATCGCTCAGCTTGGCTATGCCAACGAGGGTGATGTCGAAGATCTGGTAAACCAGGCTCAGTCTGATGTTTACTCGGTTGGCGTTGGCGCCACCACCGAAGACGTGGTGAGCCTGAGCGTCTCGATTGAGGCCGCCATCAATGAGATCGAGTCTGCCCAAAAGCGCGGCGGAGACATGGTTGGTGTGCCAACCGGCTTCATCGAGCTTGATGACCTCACCCACGGCTTCCACCCCGGGCAGCTAATCATCGTTGCCGCACGCCCTGCGGTTGGTAAGTCAACGATTGCCCTCGACTTTGCCCGCCACGCGGCCCTAAAGGCCGACAAGCCGACCATCTTCTTCTCTCTCGAAATGGGCCGCGCCGAAATCGCCATGAGAATGCTCTCGGCCGAATCTGGCATTGCCCTGCAGAGCATGCGTAAGGGCACTATCGGAGACAACGAGTGGGCCCGTTTGGCCCAGGTTCGTGGCCAAATCAACGATGCACCGCTGTTTATCGACGACAGCCCGAACATGACCTTGGTTGAAATTCGCGCCAAGTGCCGCCGTCTTGCTCAGCGCGTTGGTCTAAAGATGATTGTTATCGACTACATCCAGCTGATGACCTCAGGCAAGAAGGTTGAGTCTCGTCAGCAAGAGGTTTCAGAGTTCTCTCGAGCCCTAAAGCTGCTGGCCAAGGAGCTCAAGGTTCCGGTAATCGCCCTGTCTCAGCTAAACCGTCAGGCCGAGCAGACCAAAGACAAGAAACCAGAAATCTCTCACCTTCGTGAATCTGGCTCGCTAGAGCAGGACGCCGACGTGGTCATTCTTTTGCATCGCGAAGGTATCGGTGAGAAGGATCACCCTCGCGTGGGCGAAGCCGACATCATCTTGGCAAAACAGCGTTCGGGCCCTACCGGCCTGGTCACCGTTGCCTTCCAGGGCCAGTACTCTCGCTTCATGAACATGAAGCAGTAGCGGATATTCAAGACTGCCCTCGATTGAACGTGAAACAATAGGCAAGTGCGCATAATCCAAACCATTCAGGCGGCCTCGGCCCTAATCGCTGGCCTATACGTGACCTTTGCCCAGGCACACGATGCCAAAGCAGGCATGGTTGCGCTACTGATTATTTCTATCGGGTGGTTCGCCGCCGCCATTTTGTCGCTGGCACAGCGCCGCTTTGTCATCTTCAACATCTTTATCGGTGCGGGTGCTGTCGCCATGGCTTGGCTATCGCAAACCCTTGATGCCAACAGCTCGACAGACTTTGCCTGGGGACTTCTCGAATCATGGGCGCTCTTCGGTGCATTGGCCGAGGTTGTTTTTGGCCTCGTTGCTAAGCGCGCCAAGCAGGTTGCCCGCGACCACTGGATCAGCGCCGGACTGGCCGCACTTCTCTTCATCGCTCTGCTTGCCGTTACCGATGCCGGCGACTCGGTTAGCCGAGTGGGCTTCTTCGGCGCCTACGCGATTCTGTTGGCGGCCCATCTGGGTATCGCGGCGGCCTCGCCGAAGGCGTAGGCTTGAGGCATGGCCAAAAAAACCCGCAAATTCGCTGACGCACGCTCGGCGCGCACATACATCTCGCTGTCTTTCGTTGCCGCGATTTTCGTTGGCGTTATTGTTTGGGGCAGCAGCCGCGATCTTGAGCGCACCGCCATCTGGGCCGGGCTTTCATTCATCGTTGTGCTCGTGACCATTGCCACCCTGGCTCTTTCGGTCAAGGATGAGCCGGCCGACGAGGGCAAGCCGCGCCTAAAGTAAGTCCAAGAACTTAAGCGAAAAGGCACCCTTGCGGGTGCCTTTTCTGCTTTCGGCCAACCGGTGACCGAATGACAGGTTTTACTGCTGAACTCGTGCAGCCAACTGCTCGGCCAGGCCGACATAGGTGTGTGGGCGAAGAGTTAGCAAACGGGCCTTGGCCTCTTCACCAATCTCAAGCTCGTTTACGAATGCGATCATGTCGTCACCGCTGAGGCGCTTGCCGCGGGTGAGCTCTTTCAACAACGCATATGGGTCACTGATGGTCGAGCGGCCGGCGGCAACCTCGGCGCGAATCACGGTCTGAATCGCTTCGCCAAGAATCTCCCAGTTATCGCTCAGGTCGATGGCTAGAACCTCACGAGAGAGAGCGATTTCGCTCAAACCGCGGGTCACGTTATCGATGGCAAGCAGCGAGTGACCAAAGCCAAGGCCGATGTTGCGCTGTGAAGATGAGTCGGTGAGGTCACGCTGCAGGCGCGAGGTGATCAGGGTCGAGGCAAGGCTGCCAAGGATGGCGTTTGAGAGCTCAAGGTTTGACTCGGCATTCTCAAAACGAATCGGGTTGATCTTGTGAGGCATGGTCGAAGAGCCGGTGGCACCCGGAACCGGAATCTGCTTGAAGTAACCCATCGAGATGTATGACCAGATGTCGGTGCAGAGGTTGTGCAAAATGCCGTTGAACAGGGCAACGCTAGCGTAAAGCTCGGCCTGCCAGTCGTGAGACTCAATCTGGGTGGTCAGCGGGTTCCAGGTGAGGCCCAGGCCGGTGACGAAGTCCTCAGACTCCTTGGTCCAGTTCACATCTGGTGCAGCAACAACGTGAGCCGAGAAGGTTCCGGTGGCTCCCGAGAACTTGCCAAGATACTCGGCGCCCTGAATGCGCTTCACCTGACGCTGAAGTCGGTGAATGAAGACGGCAATTTCCTTGCCCATGGTCGAAGGCGTGGCCGGCTGACCGTGGGTGTGAGACAACATCGATGCGTCGGCGTACTCGGCGCTTAGCTCGCGCAACTTGGTGAGCAACTTCTCAACGCGTGGCAACCATACCTGGCTAACTGCATCGCGAACGGTGATGGCATAGCTGAGGTTGTTGATGTCTTCGCTGGTGCAGGCAAAGTGGGTCAGTTCAAGCAGGTCATCGCGACCCAGCTCGGTCAACTTGCCACGGATGAAGTACTCGACGGCCTTCACATCGTGCTTGGTGGTTGCCTCGGTTGCGGCGAGAGTGGCCACGTCGGCATCAGAGAAGTTCAATACGATGGCACGCAACTGCCCGATCTGCTCATCAGAAATTGGAGTGCCGGTGTGCAGCAGGTCACGGTTGGCGAGGTGGATTAGCCACTCAATTTCAACCTCGATGCGGGCGCGGTTAAGACCGGCCTCTGACAGGTGAAAACCAAGGTCAGAAACGGCTGCGCGGTAGCGGCCATCGAGAGGGGAAAGAGGCTGAATTGAAAGATTGCTCACCTATCTATATTGCCGTAAGTTCTGCACAGATTGGGGGTATTCGCCCGTTTTATGGCGTCCGTCGAGATTGGCTTGGGTAATGATGCCGATTGACTTTGCTCTAAAGACCGCGGAGACCCGGATGAAAATGGCCATTCCGAACCCCTCACTTTGGTCGGGGGCCGCCTCGCTGGCCTGCGCCGAGCAGATTGAGAGCCTGGCCCATGACCTGCACGCACTCCAGTTGAGGCTAAGTGACTGGCAACATTAGCTCCTATGGCGGGGACGCACTCATTGTGGCAACCAGGGGCGAGATTGACCGGGTAATCGCCGAACTCACTAGCCTGGATGCCTGGTTGAGATCACAGGTTGAACTCGAAGACTTTGTGACTGACCCAGTGCGCAGGGTGCGTTTGGGTCTGGAGCTGCCTCCGCTATTGGATCGAATATCTCGGGTACGCGATGCCTGCGCCTACGCGGCAGATGCCTATTTTGGAACCGAGGTTGAAATCTCGAGAGAACTGCGCGAAGCCGAAAACCTGGATGTTCAAAATATGGCGACCGGCTTCGCCGGAGTTGGTTCGATGTTCGGAATCCTGAGTGAAACCGGGGTTGCGGCCAATTTGGTCTCCGTTCGTGATGCGGTTTTGCCGCCGACCTCGATTGGTTCATTGGTTGAGAGGCTCGAAGCCACCGCAGCACTCGGCCCTGCCTGGCTGAGGATTGAAAAATTTCGCGAACCGGCTTCGCCGGTGAGTGCCGCGAACGGGTTAGTCGCAGTCTCTGAAGCGCGTTATGTGGTGTACATCCCTGGCACGCAGAGTTGGGGGCCAAAACCCGGGCAAAACCCGCTGGATCTGACCTCAAATTTAAGCGCAATTTCAAAAACCGGCTTCGCCGGTAGTGAGCGGGCGGTCGCCCTGGCCATGAAACAAGCGGGGATCAATTCAACCGACAAGGTCCTGCTGGTCGGTCACTCGCAGGGTGGAATGGTTGCGGCCAACCTATCGACACGGTTTCCGGCGAGCAAGGTGCTGACTTTTGGGGCTCCGTTGGGGCAGTTAACCGATAGGTTCTCGGTTCAAGGGCTCACCGTAGAGCACGTGGGCGACCCGGTACCCAAACTGGATGCAAATCCCAACCCGCTAAAGGCCAATTGGGTGACTGTGCGTCAAGAGATTGACGGTTACAACCCGCTTAGCCAGCATGAGCTCAAGGGTTACGTCGAAACCGCAAAGGCCATCGATTCTTCTGCACCCTCCGGACCAAATTGTGCCGCCGACGAGCTGGCTCTGAACCAAGAGCGCAACCTGGTGAAAATTCGAAATGAAATTTCCGGCTTCGCCGGCAAAGCGGCGGGCCAAGAGCTATTTTTCGAGCTAACGCGCTTGCCTTAGAGAACGCGGAAAAGCTTGAACAACCCGCGAGCGAAGAAGGTGAAGATGCTCATGACAATCGCGCCTAGCACCGCCCATCCGAGTGAAGCAACAGTCAAACCCTCGTGGGTGAAGCCATCGATGGAGAAGAGCGGGCTACCGATCAGCTGGCTTAGCCAGGCCACCAACAACAGGATTGCGCCATTGATGACGAACGCGATTAGGCCGAAGGTGAGGATGTATAGCGGAAGTGCCAAAACCTTAATTACCGGCGCAACCACCGAATTAACCAGCCCGAAAATGGCTCCGACCAGCAGATACGAACCGACGATGGTCCAAAAATCCGCGCCACCGTAGGGCGCGAGGTGGATGGCGGTGATCAGGGTGGTGGTCAACCAAAGGCCCGCTGCATTAATAACGGTTCCGACTAGAAAACGAATCATGTCTCGATTGTGCCACTCAAGCAAGTAAATTGGTCTAGATGAGTACTCAAGATACTTCGCGTATTCCTATGGTGCAGTTTCTGTCACCGGACGGCACATACGGCGTGCCCGCTGAATATGCGGAATACGGCAAGATTATTGCGGACCTGAAGGAAGAAGACTTCCTCAAGTTCTACCGACACATGTCGCGCATGCGACGCTTTGACGTCGAGGCCACCGCGCTTCAGCGCCAGGGGCAGCTGGGCCTTTGGGTGCCGGCAGTGGGTCAAGAAGCCGCACAGATTGGCTCGGGCCACGCCGTTGGCAAGAACGACCACATCTTCCCGAGCTACCGTGAACACGGCGTAGCCATCACTCACGACATCGACCTAATGGCTGTTCTAAAGATGCTCCGCGGTGTAAACCACGGCGGTTGGAACCCAGACGAAACCCGCTTCCACCTCTACGCCATCGTTCTCGGCACCCAGGTAATTCACGCCACCGGCTATGCCATGGGTGTGACACTGGATGGCAAGGTCGGCACCGGTTTCACCGAACGTGACGAAGCCGTCATCACTTACTTCGGCGACGGCGCAACCGCCGAAGGCGAAATCTCTGAGTCGTTCCTGTTTGCGGCAATCAACAAGGCTCCCCTGGTTTTCTTCTGCCAGAACAACCAGTGGGCAATCTCGTCGTCTGTAGAAACCCAAACCACCGTCCCGCTTTATCAGCGCGGCGCCGGCTTTGGTGTGCCGGGCATCCGCATCGATGGCAATGACGTTTTGGCCAGCTATGCGGTGACCAAGAAGCACATGGATGACGCGCGCAATGGCGGCGGCCCATTCATGATCGAGGCTCTGACCTACCGCATCGGTGCTCACACCACCTCGGATGACCCGACGAAGTATCGTTCACAGGAAGAAGTTGACTACTGGACGGCTCGCGACCCAATCGCTCGCCTCGAGAAGTTCCTCCGTCGCCAGGGCATCGGTGACTCATTCTTCGAAAAGTGTGACGAAGAAAACGAGATCATGGCCGGCGAGATTCGCGCCCAGACCTTTGCTCTTCAGGCGCCACCAATCGAAAACATGTTCCAGCACGTATACAGCGAGAGCCACCCACTCATCGAAGAGCAGGCAGCCTGGCTAAAGGGTTACGAGGCTTCGTTTGAAACCGATGGCTCAACTTCGACCGAGGGCGGTGCCGCGTAATGTCAAACACAGTTGAAATGACAATCGTCAAGGCAATCAACGCCGGTCTTCGCATGGCCATGGCCGACAACGACAAGGTTCTTGTCTTCGGTGAAGACGTGGCTCAGCTCGGAGGCGTGTTTCGCGTAACCGAGGGCATCCTCGCCGAATTTGGCCCAAAGCGCATCTTTAACTCACCAATCGCCGAGGCCGGCATCGTCGGCACCGGTGTCGGTTTGGCCATGCGCGGCTATCGCCCAGTGGCCGAGATTCAGTTCGACGGCTTCATCTTCCCTGCCTTCAACCAGATCACCACTCAGGTTGCCAAGATGCAGAACCGCTCAGAGGGCGCAACCAAGATGCCGATGGTCATCCGTGTGCCTTTTGGCGGCGGCATCGGTGCCATCGAGCACCACTCTGAAAGCCCAGAAGCTTATTTTGCGCACACCCCTGGTTTGCGCGTCATCACACCGAGCAACCCGAACGATGCCTACTGGATGATTCAGCAGGCCATCGCCAGCGAAGACCCGGTTTTGTTCTTTGAGCCGAAGCGCCGCTATTGGCAGAAGGGCATGGTTGACCTAGACAACCCACCTGCCGGCATGCACGAGGCAGCGGTTTTGCGTCAGGGCACCGATGTGACCATCGCGGCTTATGGCCCAATGGTTGCCACGGCGCTTCAGGCCGCCGAAATCGGCGCCACCGAGGGTCGCTCAATCGAGGTCATCGACATGCGTTCGATGTCACCTATCGACTATGCAACCATCCTTGAATCGGTCAAGAAGACCGGCCGCTTGATTGTGACCCACGAGGCCAACACCAACGTTTCGGTGTCATCCGAGGTTGCCGCCCGCGTTGCCGAGCTGGCTTTCTATCACCTAGAGGCACCAGTGCTTCGTGTTGGTGGCTGGGATGTGCCGTACCCGGCAGCAAAGCTTGAAGAAAAATTCTTGCCAGATGCCGACCGACTTCTTGAAGCGGTTGACCGCTCAATGGGCTACTAGAAGGAATCGACTATGAGCCAAACAGCATTCTTCAACCTGCCAGATGTTGGCGAAGGCCTAACCGAGGCTGAGATCGTCACCTGGAAGGTCAAGGTGGGCGACCGTGTTTCGGTCAACCAGATAATCGTTGAGATTGAAACGGCCAAGTCGCTGGTTGAGTTGCCATGCCCATTCGAGGGCGTCGTCACCGAGCTGATGGCTAAGGAAGGCGACACTGTTGAGGTTGGAAAGCCAATTATCGCGGCAACCGTTGCCGAGGGTGCAGTTGGTGCTGTTTCAACCGCAACCCGATCGATTGCTGTGATTCCAGAGGAGTCTTTGCCGGCCGTAGCCGAGCAGCACGCCTCGATCATCACCAATGTGCCAGAGATCGCCAAGGCCGAGGCCAAGACCCCGAACCTGGTTGGCTATGGTGCCGCAGGGCACGGAGCCTCTCGCCGCCGCCCGGGAGCCGCTGTTCCGGCCGCAACCGGAATCACCCCGGTGATTTCAAACCCGGCAACCGCACTTTCAACCGCAGCCTCGGCACTAGCCGAAGACAAGGTTTTGGCCAAGCCGCCAATTCGTAAGCTGGCTCGGGACCTAAATGTTGACCTAACCAAGGTTCGCGGCAGCGGCCTAAGCGGCGAGATTTTGCGCGAAGACATTTTGGCCGGAGCCGAGCAGGCCTCGGTGTTCCGCAACCTGACCACCCCAGAGGTGCCGCAGGCCCGCGAGGAGCGCATCCCGGTTAAGGGAATTCGTAAGGCAATCGCTAGCGCGATGGTCTCATCTGCTTTCACCGCACCACACGTGAGCATCTTTGTTGACGTGGATGCCACCCGCACCATGGAGTATGTCAAGCGCCTAAAGGCCTCGACCGACTTCGCCGGCGTGAAGGTCACCCCGCTTTTGATCATGGCCAAGGCGATGATTTGGGCGGTTCGCCGCAACCCAATGGTTAACTCCACCTGGACCGATGAAGAAATCATCGTTCACAACTTCGTCAACTTCGGCATCGCAGCGGCAACCCCGCGCGGCCTGATTGTGCCAAACATCAAGGACGCCGACAAGATGTCGATGCTTGAGCTGGCCAAGGCCATCGAAAACCTGGCCTCGGTTGCTCGTGAGGGCAAGACCACCCCGGCCGACATGAAGGACGGAACCATCACCATCACCAACATCGGTGTCTTTGGTGTTGACACCGGAACCCCGATTTTGAACCCTGGTGAAGTTGGCATCGTGGCTCTTGGTTCGATTCGCCCGAAGCCGTGGGTGGTCAACAACGAGATTCAGGTTCGCCAGGTAACCACAATTGGCGCGACCTTCGACCACCGAGTCGTTGATGGTGACGTTGCATCGCGCTTCGTTCAGGACGTGGCCTCGGTTATGGAAGAGCCGGCGCTGCTGCTCGACTAGTTATTTGGCACAGCAATCCAAGTGTTGCTGATGCGGAAATTTTTTCGAGCGGCTCCGCCGCTGGGGCAACGTCGATTTCGCGGTATTGACAATCATTATCAATAACCCTTAGCGTTGGCACTATGACCAGTCGTCCGCTTCAAGCCCCGATTCACGCACCGTTTCGCAGCGCAGTCAGCCGTGCAATGCGCGCCAGCGCTGTGATTGCGGCAATCGCGATTTCAGCGATTACTTTGAGCGGCTGCGCCGCTGTGGGTGAGCCAACCCCTAGCGCCAGTAGCAACGGCAAGCTTCGAGTCGTTGCCTCGATCAGCAACTGGGCTGACATCGCGAAACAAATCGGTGGCGACCTAGCCGATGTCACCGCGATTGTGTCAGACCCAAACAAAGACCCGCACTCTTATGAAGCGACCCCACGAGACCAACTGGCAGTGAACCAGGCCGACCTGGTGGTTGCCAACGGGCTGGGTTATGACGACTTCGCGACCAAAATGGTTGCGGCCAGCAATGACAAAAACAAACTTTTCAACATCGGCACATCGTTGCACTGGGCAACCATGATGACCCGCGGGCCGAATCCACACATCTGGTTCAACTTGCCAATGGTCAACCAGGCAACCCAGTTACTCTCGGCAAAGTTCTCGGCACTGGACCCAAAAAACGCTTCAACCTACGATGCCAACGCGGCGGCATTCATGGCTGAACTTGGCAAAGTGATGGACCAGCAGGCTGGCCTGGCCAAGATCACCAAGGGTTACAAATACTTTGCCACCGAACCAATTGCGGATGAGCTGCTGAACGGCGCGGGCTTCATCGATGTGACACCGAAGGCGTTTAGCGACGCCATCGAGAATGAGACCGATGTGCCGCCGGCAGCAATGCAGGCCTCGCTCGAGCTGATCAAGAATCATCAAATCGATTACCTAGTGCTCAATCAGCAGACTTCAAATGCACAGGTTGAAAAATTGGTCAGCGCAGCGCGCGATGCCGAGGTTCGCACCGTCCTATTCAGCGAGCTGCTACCCGAGCGCCTGACCTACATCGAGTGGATGACCGCAAATCTGAAAACCCTGAACCCGGGGATGTGACATGACTTCGGTGCTTTCAATTAGCAACGCGTCGATGCGCTTCGGCGACAAAACGCTGTGGCAAGACCTGAGCCTCGAGGTTCAGCCAAACGAGTTCATCGCTGTGATTGGGGCCAACGGCTCGGGCAAGAGCACCCTGCTCAAGGCAATTCTTGGTCAAGAACAGCTGACCTCCGGTTCGATGCAGTTGCTCGGCAAGCCGGTGCACCGAGGCTGCCGTCACGTTGGCTACATCCCCCAACACCGCACCGCCACCGAATCAACACCGATGCGCGCCCGCGACATGCTTCGTATGGGTTACGACTTTCACCGCTTCGGGCTACCTTGGCCGTCGCGAAAGGCAAAGGCCCGCGTCGAGCACATCCTTGGCTGTGTTGATGGTTTTGCTCTGGCCGATAAGCCGGTTGGCGAGCTTTCGGGTGGCGAGCTGCAGCGGTTGCGAGTTGGGCAGGCCGTGATTGGTGAGCCAGACCTGATTTTGGCAGATGAACCACTGAGCGCACTTGACCTAGCCCAGCAGAAGATTGTGGCTGAGCTGATTGACCAAGAACGCCGTGAACATGGTGCCGCCGTGATTTTTGTCACCCACGATGTCAACCCGATTCTTTCGATGGTTGATCGGGTGCTTTATTTGGCGAATGGCCAGTTCAGAATTGGCAAGCCGGATGAAGTGCTGACCAGCGAGGTCTTGAGTGAGCTTTATGGCACACCGGTTGATGTACTGCGCAACCAGGGGCGAATCGTTGTGGTTGGCACGCACGATAACCATGAACACCACGATCACGAGGTGTGGAACTAATGAGCGCCATTGCATCGGTTGACCTCTGGGGTCAGCTCTTCAACTTCAGCGACTATGACCAGCTGATTCCGTTGGTTCAGAACTCGCTAATCGCCGGCGCCCTGCTGGGTTTGGTCGGCGGTCTGATCGGGCTGTTCGTTATGACTCGCGATATGTCCTTCGCCGTGCACGGCATCAGTGAGCTCAGCTTTGCCGGGGCCTCATTTGCCCTGCTTGCTGGCATCGATGTGGTTGCCGGTTCGATTGCCGGCTCGCTGGTGGCTGCTCTGATCATCGGGGCGCTGGGCTCAAGAGCCAAAGACCGCAACTCAATCATTGCCGTCCTCATGCCGGCTGGCCTCGGCCTCGGCATCCTTGCCCTATCGATCTATGAGGGGCGCGCGGCAAATAAGTTTGGCCTGCTCACTGGGCAAATCATCGCCGTGGATGCGCCTCAGCTCTATTCACTGTTTGGCATCTGCGCATTCATCCTGGTGGCGCTCGCCGTGGTGTGGCGGCCACTGATGTTTGCCAGCCTTGACCCAGAGGTTGCCGCGGCCCGCGGTGTGCCGACCCGAACGCTATCGGTGGTGTTCATGCTGTTGCTTGGCTTAGCCGTTGCAGCCAGCGTTCAGGTGGTTGGTGCCCTGTTGGTGCTCAGCCTGCTGGTGACTCCGGCCGCCGCCGCACTGCGCGTTACCCGCTCACCAATCTTGACGCCGATTCTCTCGGTTGCCTTTGCTCTCACCGCAGTGATCGGCGGCATTCTGCTGGCCCTCGGTGGCGGTCTACCGATCAGCCCATACGTGACCACTATTTCTTTCCTTATCTATGTGGTGTGCCGGCTCATTGAGAGACTGCGCAAATGAGTGTGAAACGCAACACCTGGCAGAAGGACGCCGTAAGGCATGCGCTGAGTGAGGCCATCGGCTTCGTTGGCGCGCAGCAGTTGCATCAGGTGCTGAGAAATCACGGGTCAACGATTGGGCTAGCAACGGTCTATCGCGCGCTCGCCGACTTGGCTACCAATGGTGATGCCGACTCTCTGCAGTCTCAGGATGGCGAACTTTTGTACCGTGCCTGCACCACCGATCACCACCATCACCTGATTTGTCGCTCCTGTGGCCTTACCCTGGAGATCGAAGCAGAGCGCGTTGAAGCCTGGGCTGACGAGGTTGCTGCGGCCCAAGGATTCGTAAATCCGACCCACACAATCGACATTTTTGGCACTTGTTCGGCGTGTCACGAGAGAAATATCGCCTGACAACTTGCTTAAGCCGTATTAACTCGCCTAAACTTGTGAAGTTGCCTAGTGCAGCCCGTGTTTTTACAACAAGCCTTTGACCGTTTGGGTCCCTCTGGCTTGCCTCAAAAGGAGAAGAAATGGCAGCTTATTGCCAGGTCACCGAGAC
>CANGGL010000038.1 GCA_947453465.1 Microbacteriaceae bacterium
TCACTAAGGAAAAGAAGCTCACCAACATGCGTGCGTCTTCATCTGATGAATTCCAGTCATTGACCCCACCACGCACCCTGTCTCTTGAAGAGTGCCTTGAGTTCGCTCGTGAAGACGAGTGTGTTGAGGTTACCCCTGAGGCAACTCGCATCCGTAAGCTCGAGCTAGACCCAACGGTTCGTGCTCGCACCTACTCACAGCGTAAGAACGCGAGCCAGGGCAAGTAAGCTCCAGACTAAAAGAAAACCCCGACCGCTTGGTCGGGGTTTTCTTTTTGTCTAAACCAAGAGTTACTTTGCAGCCTTTGGCTTCGAAGACTTGAAGAATACCCAGGTCGTTGGGATCACGAAGGCAAACCATGCGATGGTTTCGAGCTGGCTTGGAGCCGACCGGAAGCTGATGGTGCTTCGAAGAGCGATGTCCAAGAAGCCATCAGGGGTAACGATGTTGCTCACGTCGTAGCTCTGAGCTGTGAAGAACTGTAGGAGACCAATCTCTTGCCATTCGGCGATTCCGTAAGCCAGGATTCCCGCTGCCACAAGAATCAAGAATCCTCCGGTGTAACGGAAGAACTTGCCCAGGTTTAGTTTGAGTGAACCCTTATAGAAGAGGTAGCCGAGGATGGTAGCTGCCAGGAGACCCAGGAACGCCCCCAAGACTCCGTTGGTGCCATCGCCTGAGGCTCGAGTTGAGCTCCACAGGAACACCGATGTTTCGGCGCCCTCGCGAATCACGGCAAAGAATGCGACGCCGCCAAGTGCAAAACCTGAACTGGTCGCCACCTTGTCAATTCGGCCGCGCAATTCACCACTGAGGTTCTTGCTCTGGCGAGCCATCCAGAAAATCATCCAGGTGACAAACACCACAGCGATGAACGAGGCCAAACCGGCAATGAACTCATTGATGCCAGCAGGTGCGGAAGTCACGAAGAAGGTGAGAACAAGACCGATGGCAATCGAGGCGGCCAGTGCAACGGCAACGCCCCACAGTAGAAACTTTATGCGCGCGGCCTGGCCAAGCTTGACGAGGTAACCGGCGAGGATGCCGACGATAAGTGCTGCTTCCATGCCTTCACGAAGACCGATTAGGAAGTTTGCCAACATGCGAGAGCTCTTTTCTATTCAAAACAACTACTTAGGTAACCCTAAGTTAGGTAACCCTAAGTTGGCAAGTGTTATTCCGTTTTCGCCTAAAGTTGACTCATGGCTAAGGCAACCTTTGCACCAAAGAGACTCCTCATCGTTCACGCTCACCCAGATGACGAAAGCTTGTTCACTGGGCACGTGATTGCCTCACGTATCGCAGCCAAGGCTGAAGTGATGGTGTTGACCCTGACGCGTGGTGAGCGCGGCAAAGTAAAGCTCGAAGAACTCAAGTCCCTCGAGGGCAACCTATCGGCCATGGGTTCGTTTCGTGCCGGTGAGTTGCGTGAGGCACTGGCTGCTTTTGGAGAGGTTAAGCACGCCTTCGCTGGCACGCGCGCCTATCTCGACTCCGGTATGCGTCTAAACCCACTTGGCAAGCCAACCAAGCATCGCAAATTAGATGAGTTGGCTTTATCTGCTGCTTCGACCGGTGTGATTGCCGACGATATTTTGCAGACCATCAAAGATTTCAAACCTGACGCGGTCCTCACCTACAACCGCAAGGGCGGTTTTGGTCACCCAGACCACAAGATGGCTCACGAAGCAACCGCGATGGCGGTGCGCAGGTATGCCAAACAGCGCAAGGGGAGAGGTCCTCAGTTTTGGGTTATCGCTGAGCCTGGCGAGAGATATGACGTGCAGGTCGGCGATTTGAAAACCGCCAAAGTTAAAAAGGCCGCTCTCGAGGCTCACGGCAGCCAGGTGTCGGTTTCGGCTGAGACCTACTCTGTGGTTGCCGGCAAAGACTTCAGGTATGACCGCACGGAGCGGTTGCGCAAGGCTTCGCCAACCCCACTGGTTCACCTTCGACCACTACTAACCTTCTTCTGGGCTATGCCGCTCGGCTTCCTATTGGGTGTCGCCGGCACGCTGTTGCACCAGGTTCGCGCAAGCGATGCCAACTCAACCCCGATTGGGCTCGTCGTTGCCCTGATCATGACTGGTTCCCTGGCCCTAGCCATGCGCCTTCTAAGAAATAGCCGAGGAGCGCTCTACTTGCTCGCCGGCACGTTTGCCTTGACTGTTTTTTGGCTGTCTCAGCGGCAATCTGATGGATCTTTGCTGATTCCGGGGAATGACCTAGGTAATTTGTGGGCTTATGGATCATTGGGGCTTTGTGCGCTAATCATTCTCTTTCCGAAGATTCGAGCCGGCGCCTGGCGCAAGAGTGCCCGCGGGCATCAATAAAATAGAACTGCCGAAGAAAAAGCAAAGGATTCCAAGTGACCTACGTAATCGCCCTTCCATGTGTTGATGTCAAAGACAAGGCATGTATTGAGGAATGCCCTGTTGATTGCATCTATGAGGGTGAGCGTTCGCTTTACATCCACCCAGACGAGTGTGTTGACTGTGGCGCCTGCGAGCCGGTTTGCCCGGTAGAAGCGATTTACTACGAAGACGATCTGCCATCACAGTGGTCTGACTACTACAAGGCCAACGTTGAGTTCTTCGATGACCTAGGTTCACCGGGTGGTGCTGCCAAGGTTGGCAAGATTGCGAAGGACCACGCGGTCATTCTTGCGTTGCCTCCTCAGGCTTAGTTAGTCAGCGGATGTTTGATCGGCTTCCCGAGTATCCCTGGGAACAACTAAAGCCCTACGCAGCCAAGGCCGCTCTTCATCCGGGTGGTGCGGTTGACCTTTCGGTGGGCTCACCAGTTGACCCAACTCCGAGCATCATTCAGGATGCCCTAAACGACTCTTCAAACGCGCCGGGTTACCCATCAACCGGCGGCTCACCAGAATTCAAAGCCGCAGTGGTCGAATGGTTTGGGCGACGCCGCGGAGTGCCGGGCCTCAAAGCCGAGCAGGTAATGCCAACCATCGGTTCGAAAGAATTGATCAGCTGGTTGCCGCTTCTGATGGGCCTTGGCCCAGGCGATGTGGTTGTTCAACCTGAGGTCGCCTACACGGCTTACGTTGTCGGCGCGGCTCTGTGTGGCGCGGAGATTGTTTCTGAAGATGACCCGGCCAAGTGGCCATCAAATGCCAAGTTGATTTGGATCAACTCACCGGGAAACCCCGATGGCCGAGTGATGGACGTTGCCGAGATGAAGGCCGCGGTTGACCGTGCGCGCGAACTCGGCGCCTTGCTAGCCAGCGACGAATGCTATGCCGAGCTGGGCTGGAATGAATGGTCGGAGAAGCTCATCCCATCCGTATTGGACCCGCGAGTTTGCGGTGACAGCCACGAGGGTGTTTTGGCGGTTTATTCGCTGAGCAAACAGTCAAACATGGCTGGTTATCGTGCCGCCTTCGCAGTGGGTGAGGCCTCGCTGATCAAGGGGCTGGTCAACCTGCGCATGCACTCGGGTTTGAACACGCCGCTGCCGGTGCAGCGTGCAATGGTCGTGGCCTTGGGTGATGAAGAACACGTGGCTATCGAAAAAGAGATTTACCGCGAACGTCGCGAGGTGTTGCTTTCTGCAGTGCGCGCCTATGGCTTTGAACTGGCGGATAGCGACGCTGGGCTTTATCTTTGGGCAACTCTCGGTGAAGACTGCTTCGAAACCGTAGACCGAATGGCTGCCCTCGGAATTGTTGTGGTTCCGGGAACTTTCTATGGCGAATCAAGTAACAAATATGTTCGCTTTTCGATCACTGCAACCGATGACAAGATTGCCGAAGGTGCGCGCCGACTCCGCGATGCCATAGGCTTGATTTAGCCCAAACAAAGGGCCTAGAGAGACACAGGAGCTTCGATGACCTCGAGCGACAAAGTTACAGTCACTTATGGTGATGTCACCGTAGACTTCCCGGTTATTCAGGCCGTAGATGGGCCATCAGCCGTCGACATTTCTAAGCTAACGGCAACCACCGGTTTGACCGCTTACGACCAGGGTTTTGTGAACACCGCTTCCACCAAATCGGCCATCACCTTCATCGATGGCGCTGCTGGCATCTTGCGCCACCGCGGCTACCCAATCGAGCAGCTGGCCGGGGCCAAGAGCTTCCTCGAGACCTCTTACCTTTTGATTTACGGAGAGCTTCCAACTCCGGCTGAGCTTTCGGCCTTTGAAGAGAAGATCCGCCGTCACACCCTGGTGCACGAGGACCTGAAAAACCTTTTCCATGCGATGCCGCAAAATGCCCACCCGATGGCAGTGCTTGCCGCCGGAGTTTCAGCGCTCTCGACTTTCTACCAAGATTCACTTGACCCGAATGACCCGGCCCAGGTTGAGCTCTCGACCATTCGTCTTCTTGCAAAGCTTCCGGTTCTCGCCGCTTACGCGAACAAGAACAGCATGGGTCAGGCGCTGCTTTACCCAGATAACTCACTCGGTTACGTAGAGAACTTCTTGCGCATGAACTTCGGCAACATGGCCGAGGACTATGTCCAGAACCCTGTCGTCACTCAGGCGCTCGAGACACTGTTGGTCTTGCATGCCGACCACGAGCAGAACTGTTCAACTTCAACAGTGCGTCTAGTGGGTTCAAGCCAGGCAAACATGTTTGCCTCAATCTCTTCGGGCATCAATGCCCTCTTTGGTCCGCTTCACGGTGGCGCCAACGAGGCAGTTCTCGAGATGTTGACCGAGATCCAGAACTCTGGCGAATCGGTTCAGCACTTCGTGAACCGCGTGAAGAACAAAGAAGATGGCATCCGCCTAATGGGCTTCGGTCACCGCGTCTACAAGAACCTGGACCCACGTGCCCGCATCGTCAAGGCGACCGCGGACAAGGTGCTTGCCGAACTTGGCGTAAAGGACCCTCTACTCGACATCGCTAAGGAACTCGAGGCGGCTGCTCTGTCCGATAACTACTTCATCGAGCGAAAGCTTTACCCAAACGTAGACTTCTACACCGGTGTGATCTACAAGGCTCTTGGCTTCCCGCCTCGAATGTTCACCGCGCTATTTGCGCTCGGTCGATTACCTGGTTGGATCGCGCACTGGCGTGAAATGAACACCGATGCAGCAACCAAGATCGGCCGCCCTCAGCAGATTTATATCGGCGAGGAAGAGCGTTCACTAAAGGGCTTCTTCAACTAAAGATCTAAAAAAGACCCCATCGACATCAAGTCGGTGGGGTCTTTTTTCTTGAATGGTTGAGAGCTATGCTCTCACCAGCCAAAACACGCTCGTGTCTCCATAGCCTTTTTCCTCATCGAGCACGAGGCCTTCAGGAAGTTCAACTGTTCCGCTGCGGCTCGAGCGCTCAAGCATCACGACTGCATCCTTGGCAAGGCGCGGCATAAGGGCCTTTAGGTTGGTCGCAACTTCCTCATTCGAAATGTCGTAAGGCGGGTCGATGAAGACCAAGTCATAGATCAGGGTGTCGGTGCTCAAGAATGAGGTGACGGCTTTCTGTGCAACTTTGGTCACCTGGTCGAAGAAACCTTCGCTGGCCATTGCCTTCTGAATCATGTTGGCGTTGTTGACGCAAACTGCGGCAGCTTGGCCATCGCGCTCGACCATCATCGCGTAGATGGCGCCGCGGCTGACTGCCTCAAGCGCAAGTGCGCCGGTGCCCGCGTACAGGTCTAGAACGCGCTTGTTATCGACCCAGTCGCGGGCCTGAAGGCGGTTGAAGATTGACTCGCGAATGCGGTCGCTGGTTGGGCGGGTTGCTTTTGCTGGGCTGGCGAGTTTTCTCGAGCCGGCGATTCCACTAATGATTCTTGTCATAACCGGTCAAGCCTACCGCGAGGGCTCATAACTACAGGCGAAGATAGTTGAATGCTGCTTCCCGACCAACCTCTTGACCGCGTCCTCGGTGATCGCACGGCCAAGTCGTTCGCCAAGCACCTGGGGCTCAAAACCCTTGCCGACCTGCTGCAGCACTATCCACGCCGTTATGCCACCAGAGGCGCCCTAACTCCCATCTCAGACTTGCCAATTGGTGAACCGGCAACTGTAGTTGCCGACATCCTTGAAGTTCGTGAACGCCGGATGAAGGGCCGAAATGGCAGCATTCTTGAGGTTCGAATCACGGATGGCCACGGCACAATGTCGCTCTCTTTCTTTAACCAGGCCTGGCGGCAAAAAGATCTTCGGCCCGGTATGCGCGGTCTATTCGCTGGCAAGATCGGCAGCTACAACGGCAAACTGCAGTTGAGCCACCCTGAGTACGAGCTCTTTCCCGAGGAGATCTCCGATGCAGAGGCAAAGCGCTGGGCCGATTTACCGATTCCGATTTATCCGGCGGCATCGGCTGTGACGACCTGGGCCATCCAGCGTTCCTTGGCTGTGGTGCTCGACACCATGTCGGAGATCGAGGATGAGTTGCCGGCCAGCATCGTTCGCGACAACGGGCTGCTCAGTCTGAATCAGGCTTTGAACCAGGTTCACCGCCCAGAGGTGCAATCCGAGTGGCAGGCAGCCAGAGACACGTTGAAGTATCACGAAGCGTTTCTGCTGCAGTCCACTCTTCTCAAGCGCCGCTTCGAGAACTTAGCGACTCCGGCCACTCCGCGCATCGCACCGAAAACCGGTTTGTTGACCCAGTTCGACAGTGCGCTTCCGTTTACGCTCACGAATGGGCAAATCGAAGTTGGTAATCAGATTTCCGAAGATCTATCCGCCTCGCACCCGATGAACCGCCTCCTGCAGGGTGAGGTTGGCTCAGGTAAGACTTTGGTTGCGGTTCGCGCCATGCTTACCGTCGCCGATTCCGGCGGCCAGTCGGCCCTTCTGGCGCCTACCGAGGTGCTCGCCGCGCAACACTTCAAATCAATCCAAAGGTCATTGGGGGAGGACCTCTCTAAGGAGGTTGGTTTGACTCTACTTACCGGGCAGATGCCGGTGCCCGACCGCAAGAGAGCGCTTCTCCAAATGGTGAGCGGCAAAGCGCGCATAGTTGTGGGTACTCACGCACTGATTTCAGACAACGTTGAGTTTTTTGACCTCGGTTTTATCGTCATCGATGAACAGCATCGATTTGGTGTTGATCAACGTGAAGCTCTTCGCCGCAAGGGCAAGTTACCGCCGCACGTGCTGACCATGACTGCAACGCCGATTCCGAGAACCCTTGCTGTTACGGTGTTTGGCGACCTAGATGTTTCGACTTTGACCGAGCTCCCAGCCGGCAGGCAGGGGATTACCACCCATGTGGTCCAGCTATCCCAGCCGGCGCTGGTGGCTAGAACCTGGGTCCGCATTGCCGAAGAGGTGGCGGCTGGCCGCCAAGCCTTTGTTGTCTGCCCGAGAATCGATGAAGATGACCCGGGTGAAGAGTTGATCGAGTCGGGCGGTTTTGCCGAGGAAGACCTGATTTATTCAGACGGCACCGATGAAATGGCAGCCGAGTTAGCCAAGAAACCGCGCCAGCCACTCGCCTCGGCAATCGGCATGACCGAGTCTCTCCGTGGCATCCCAGCGCTGGCCGGTTTGACCATCGAGACCCTGCACGGGCGAATGACCTCAGATGAGAAAGCCGATGTCATGGGGCGTTTTGCCGCCCGCGAAATAGATGTCCTGGTGTCAACCACGGTTATCGAGGTTGGCGTGGACGTGCCGAACGCCACAGTAATGGTTGTTTTGGATGCCGATCGATTCGGTGTCAGCCAACTTCATCAGTTGCGCGGGCGCGTTGGCCGCGGAGGCAATGTCGGGCTCTGCCTACTACTTACTTCGGCAGAAGAAGATTCAATTGCGATTGAGCGAGTGCGTGCCGTAGCGAGCACGCTCGATGGCTTCGAATTGAGTGAGATTGATCTTGAACTTCGACGCGAAGGTGACGTTCTAGGTGCCACGCAATCCGGTGGGCGCTCGAGCTTGAAGCTGTTGAGAGTAATCAAGGACGCCAAACTCATCCAGGCCGCCCGTAAAGACGCCGAGCGCATTTTGGATGAAGACCCGACTCTCGAGAAAAACCCGAATCTTGCCGAGGCCTTGGCTCGCGAAGACCAGGCACGACAAGACAATTTAACGAAGGCGTAATCTGCAGGGATGCATTTGCGTAACTTGCTCGGCTAACCTGTTGTTATGTCTACGATTGCCGTTTATCCAGGTTCTTTCGACCCAATCACACTGGGTCACCTCGACATCATTTCGCGAGCCACGAAGGTGGTCAGTGAACTCCACGTAGTTGTGGTCCACAACCCAAGCAAAACACCTCGGTTCTCGAGTGCTGAGCGCGTAGAGCTAATCCGTGCCAGCCTTGCCGAGCACGGCATTCACAACAACGCCAAGTTGATTGTCGACACCCTAGACAGCGGGCTATTGGTGAACTACTGTCGAATGGTCGGCGCCTCGGCGTTGATTAAGGGTTTCAGAAGCAATGTTGACCTCGATTATGAACTGCCGATGGCTCAGGTCAATCGAGATCTTGCGGGAGTCGAAACCATTTTCATCCCCGCGAACCCAGAGCACGGTCACGTATCGAGTTCGCTGGTTAAGCAAGTTGCCGACCTCGAGGGTTCAGTGACAAAATATGTTTCACACGCCGTAGCACGCGCTCTCGCATCCTCGGCGGTCAACAGAAAGAAATAACCTCATGAGCACCGCCTCTCCTTACGTGATTTCAGTTCACGACATCATGCACAAAGCTGGCGCGATGCGTGAGTACAAGCTCGATATCGTGGTTCCGGAGGCGCTGGGCGAGGATTTCATCAGCGTTCCGGCCGGTGTGGACCTAGACCTAGATGTCAGGTTGGAGTCGGTTCACGAGGGCATTTTGGCAACCGGCGAGGTCTTTGCCGACGCCGATGGACAGTGCAGCCGATGCCTAGATCCACTCACTGTGCCTGTCGAAGTAGATTTTCAAGAGCTTTTCGCCTATTCTTTAACCAACGAGGATGAATTTGTCGTCAATGATGAGCAAATCGATCTTGAACAAGTCATCCGTGACGCGGTTGTTCTAAGTCTCCCGTTCAAACCAGTTTGTCGAAAGAACTGTCTTGGCCTGTGCCCAGACTGTGGTTTGAAGATGGCAGAAAACCCGCACCACGTGCACGAAGCCCCGGTTGACTCCAGGTGGACCGCGCTAAATAGCTTTACGCAAAAGGAAGAGTAAGTACCATGCCAGTACCAAAGAGACGCCTATCTCGCGCCCGCACTCACGCTCGTCGTTCGCAGTGGAAGGCCGCTGAGGTCACCCTGGTCAAGACCATCGAGAATGGCAAGACTGTTTACAGCCTGCCTCACCGTGCCAAGGTCGTTGAGGATTCAGCCGGCAACGCGCTGTTCTTCGAGTACAAGGGCCGCAAGGTCGCTGACGCTTAAGACTTTTTGGTCTTAGCGTGAACGTCGACGTACTCAGCAACCGCTTAGGCGTTGACATCGAGCCACAGCTGCTCGAACTCGCACTTACCCATCGCTCATACTCGTATGAGAATGGCAACATACCCAACAACGAACGTCTCGAGTTTCTCGGGGATTCGGTGTTGGGTTTTGTCGTTACTGCACATATTCACGATCTGCTCACCGACCTGCCCGAGGGCGAGCTAACCAAGGTGAAGAACGCCGTGGTTTCTGCCACCGCGTTGTCGGAGGTCGCCTCAAAGCTGGGTCTCGGAGAGTTTCTTCGTCTCGGCAAAGGCGAGGATCAAACCGGTGGCCGCGAAAAGCCGAATCTCTTGGCCGATGCCTTTGAGGCAATTCTCGGTGCCGCTTACGTCTCCCAGGGGCTAGACGCCGCCGAGGGGATCATCCGCCGGTTCGTTTTCCCGTTGCTCGAGGACACCGATTCACTGCGTGCCAACAGTGACCCGAAGACCACGCTCCAAGAGCGCACACAAGCCGAGGCCAAGGCGCCACCGGTCTACGAAACCAGCCATGATGGCCCAGATCACGACCGCACATTTATGTCGCAGGTCAGCATCGACGGCAAAATCGTCGGATCCGGTGTCGGTCGTAGCAAGAAACTTGCCGAAACGCAGGCTGCCATTGACGCGCTAGCAAAGTTGCCGAAGCTAAAAAAGAAGAAATAGTGCCAGAGCTTCCGGAAGTCGAAACTGTTCGAGCTGGCTTAGCTCCGGCGCTGACCAATGCCGTTATTACCGCCGTCGAGGTGCTCGACGCTCGTTCACTGAAGCGTCACCAGGGTGGGGTCGAAGATTTCAAAGCAACAATGGTCGGGAGCAAAATCCTCGCTGTGGTGCGAAGGGGCAAGTTTCTTTGGCTTCCACTCGAGCTACCTTCTGGGCGCTCCGGCTTCCACCAAATTGCCATGGTCGGGCATCTGGGCATGAGCGGCCAAATGCTGCTGCGAACCCCGGGGTTCACCGATGACAAACTAACGCGCGTGATTGTCAAAGCCACCGCAGAAGATGGCGAAGAGATTGAATTTCGTTTTGTTGATCAAAGAATCTTTGGCTCACTGGCCATCGATGAATTGATTCCGACCGCAGATGGGTTGCCCGGCGGTTTCAGTGACGGTCTTGAAATTGGGATCGATGGCAAGTTGAACTGGTGGGTGAACCTGATTCCCGCTTCAGCGGCGCACATTACTCGAGACCCACTTGATCAACACTTTGACCAAAAATTTGTTCTCGATAAGTTCAAAAAGAAGAACTCTGGCATCAAGCGCGTTCTTCTAGACCAGCAAACGCTCAGTGGCATTGGCAACATCTATGCCGATGAAGCGCTCTGGCGTTCTAAGTTGCACTACGACCAACCAGCGTCATCGCTGTCGAGTGCACAGGCGCGAGACTTGCTTGCACACGTGCGTGAAATTCTCGCGAAGGCGGTCGCCGAAGGCGGCACCAGTTTTGACGAGCAGTACAAAAACGTCAATGGAGAATCGGGATACTTTGCCGTTTCGCTGAATGCCTATGGCATGACTGGCACACCCTGCAAGCGCTGTGGAACACTGATCAAACGCGATAGTTGGATGAACCGCGGCTCACACTTTTGCCCGAAATGTCAGAAACTCAAGGGATAACCCCAAGGGTTTTTGAAGACCTAATTTGAACCGCGCCAGAGTGGCAAATAACGCCTCGGGAATGCGGTAATTTTGATTATTGCGCTTTCCGGCGCGAACAACGATGCGGCCATAGGGGAGTGACTCAGCTTGTATCTAAAAAGCCTCACCCTAAAGGGCTTCAAGTCTTTCGCTCAGCCAACCACCTTTGCTTTTGAGCCGGGTGTAACCGCTGTTGTCGGGCCTAACGGTTCGGGCAAGTCAAACGTCGTCGATGCTCTTGCTTGGGTTATGGGCGAACAGGGCGCTAAGAGTCTTCGCGGCGGCAAAATGGAAGACGTCATTTTTGCTGGAACCTCAACCAAGGGTCCGCTTGGTCGAGCTGAGGTAATCCTCACTATCGATAACTCCGATGGTGCGCTACCTATCGATTACACCGAAGTCACGATTTCTCGAACCCTATTCCGTAATGGTGGCAGCGAGTATGCCATCAATGGCGATGCCTGTCGACTCCTTGATGTTCAGGAGCTTCTAAGCGACTCAGGCCTGGGCCGAGAGATGCACGTCATCGTTGGTCAGGGTCAGCTGGACAGCGTTCTTCGCGCAACGCCGGAGGAGCGCCGCGGATTCATTGAAGAAGCCGCTGGAATTCTTAAGCACCGACGTCGTAAAGAAAAGACTCAGCGCAAACTCGAGGCCATGCAGGCCAACCTGACTCGCTTGAATGACCTCGCCGGAGAAGTTCGTCGCCAGCTAAAGCCTCTCGGTCAGCAGGCCGAGGTTGCACGAGAAGCCCAGGGAATTGCAGCCACCGTCCGTGACGCCAAGGCACGCATCATTGCTGCCGACATTGTTGAACTTCACAAGGCTCTAGAAGAAACCTCGAAATCTGAGGCCGACCGCCGTGGTGAGCGCAATATTTTGCAGACCTTGCTAACCGAAAACACGGCTCGATTGGGGCATCTAGAAGCTGCCCAGGTGTCGACCGAACTCGACACTGCACGAAACCTTTCGTACCAATTCGACTCACTAGCCGAGCGTCTGCGCTCACTGCTATCAATCGCAAACCAGCGAGTGGCACTGCTGGGTTCGCAGGCCGCTGTTTCGGGAGCGCAGATTGACCCGGCCGCGCTCGAAGCCGAGGCTCTTGAAGCAGAGCAATCTGGACTTGACCTGAACGAAGCCGTTGCGAAACTCAAGCAGGCACTGCATGAGGCGGAGGCGGCGAGAAGCGAAGCGCGAGAAGCTCTCGAAAAGTTTGACAATGAGGTTGCTGAGCAGAACGCCCTGATCTCGAAGTTTGATCTTGATAAGTCGCGCCTAGCCAACGAGGCGGCCGTGGCCGAATCTCGTTTGGCAAGCAAGCGTGATGAAGTTGCCAGACACCAGAGCGCTTTGGCCGAGGCCATCGAGCGTCGAGCGCAACGCCAGGCGGAGTATGACAACCTCGAAACGCAACTTCAATCTGATTCGGGTGCCAAGGATGCCGACAATGGCCTAGAGGCCCGCTATGAAGCCGCTCAAAAGGCTGTGTCGGTAGCAAGTGCCAAGATCGAAGCCGTCCGCGATGAGCTTCACTCCGCCGAGCGCGAGCGTGACTCCCTGTCGGCAAAGCGTTCTGCGCTAAACCTGATGCTCGAGCAAAAAGACGGTGCCAGCGAACTGTCGGGAGCCGGCCTGCGAGGTATCCGTGGTTTGGTTGCCAGCCACATGAAGATTCAGACCGGTTTTGAAACCGCAATCGCTGCCGCGCTAGGCCCCTTGGCGGACGCGCTGGTCGCCGACTCTCGCGAAGACGGTTTAGCGGCAATTGACCATTTGAAAAAGGCCGATGGTGGCCGAGTTGAACTGATTGTTGCCGACGTGGACGTCAAGGGTAAGGTGAGCTCACTGCCTGCCATTTCTGGCGCCCGCCCGGCGGCGGATGTCGTGGATGCGCCATCGGGTGTTCTGGCCCTGCTAGCTGATGTCGTCATCGTTGACAACCTCGAAGCCGCCCGCGACCTGTATAAGTCGGATAAGTCTGCGCTCAAATTAGTTCTGATCACTCTTGATGGTGACGTCCTAACCGAGTCCATCATCCGTGGTGGTTCGGCAAATAAGCCTTCGAAGCTGGAGCTGGTTGCTGAGCGAGACAGCGCCGA
>CANGGL010000039.1 GCA_947453465.1 Microbacteriaceae bacterium
CTCGATGCCGAGAGAAAGTGGAGTCACGTCGATTAGAAGAACGTCCTTGCGCTCACCCTTTAGAACACCAGCCTGTAGCGATGCACCAACGGCGACGACCTCATCCGGGTTTACACCCTTGTTTGGCTCGCGACCACCGGTCAAGCTCTTTACAAGCTCTGACACTGCTGGCATACGGGTTGAACCACCAACGAGAACTACGTGTGCAATGTCGCCAACCTTTACACCGGCTTCCTTGATTACGTCGTTGAATGGCTTCTTGGTGCGCTCAAGTAGGTCAGCGGTTAGCTGCTCGAACTGTGCTCGGGTTAGGGTCTCGTCCAGGTTGGCTGGGCCGTTCTCGGTTAGAGATAGGTAAGGCAACTGGATGTTCGCAGTCATTGACTGTGAAAGTTCCTTTTTTGCCTGCTCGGCTGCTTCCTTTAGGCGCTGAAGGGCAATCTTGTCCTTCGAGACGTCAACGCCTGTGGTCTCCTTGAACTTCTTAACTAGGTGCTCAACCACGCGCTGGTCCCAGTCGTCTCCACCGAGGCGGTTGTCACCTGAGGTTGAGCGAACCTGAATGGTTGAGAAGCCCTCGTCCTTGCCCACTTCTAGAAGTGAGACGTCGAAGGTTCCGCCACCAAGGTCGAATACGAGGATTAGCTCGTCTTCCTTGCCTTTGTCTAGACCGTATGCCAGTGCTGCTGCGGTTGGCTCGTTGATGATGCGAAGAACGTTTAGACCGGCGATCTCACCGGCATCCTTGGTTGCCTGACGCTCTGCGTCGTTGAAGTATGCAGGAACGGTGATGACGGCGTCGGTAACTGCTTCGCCCAGGTAGGTCTCTGCGTCACGCTTTAGCTTCGCAAGGATGCGAGCCGAGATTTCCTGTGGGGTGTACTTCTTGTCGTCGACTGCGAAAGTCCAGTCGGTACCCATGTGGCGCTTTACCGATGCGATGGTGCGGTCAACGTTGGTGACTGCCTGGCGCTTTGCGGTCTCGCCTACGAGAATTTCGCCATCCTTGGTGAAAGCCACGATGGATGGGGTGGTGCGGAAGCCCTCTGCGTTAGCGATGACGGTTGGCTCGCCACCTTCTAGAACAGAAACTGCGCTGTTGGTGGTTCCAAGGTCGATGCCTACTGCACGTGCCATTATTGGTTTCTCCTCTTGGGCCTTGTGAGCCCGCCTGTTTGTTCACTTTCGCTCGGACTTGAGCGTTGTTGACTCAAGTTTCGCATGTGAGGTCTGAACTGTCAACAGACTTGAGCGAGGTGGACTCAACTCTCAGCAAGTTCACAACTTTCTTGTTGTGTTCACCTATCGAATAGTCGACGGGCGCTAGCCTGAAACCATGACTTCCACTGGCGTGAGCACTAAGAAACGTGGCACTTTTGCATGGGCACTATGGGATTGGGCCGAGCAGCCCTTCCCGACCATCATGCAAACCTTCATTTTCCCGGTCTACCTCGCCGGCGCGGTTGCCACCTCAGGCAGCCACGCCGATGCACAGCTGGGCGTTGCCACCGGCATCGCTGGCGTCATCCTGGCGCTCATCGCCCCAGTTCTTGGCCGGCGTTCAGACGAGAATGGCCGCCGCAAGTTTTGGCTAATGTTCAACACCTATGTTTTGGTGGCCATTATGGCGGCCAGCTTCTTCATTGAGCCAAAGCCAGAATTCTTCGTGCTCGGCCTGTTGCTATACGGAGTTGGCTCGGTTGTTCAGGAGTCTGCCTTCATCAACTACTACGCCATGCTCAAATCGGTGACCACTGAGAAAAACATCGGCCGCGTCTCGGGCTACGCCTGGGGCCTCGGCTATGCCGGCGGAATCATCCTGCTCTGCATCTCGCTCTTCGGCTTCATATTGCCCGACACCGTTTTCGGCGCCCCGAGCGAAAACAGCATGTCGGTTCGCATCGTGTTCCTCTTTGCTGCCTCCTGGACCCTGATCTTCTCGATTCCACTGATGCTGCGCGTGCCCGAGATCGAGGCGAAGGTTGGCGGCAAGGGCCGCGAGACCATCCTGCAGTCCTACAAATCACTTTGGGGTCAGCTGAAGAGCCTGCGCAGCCAGGCGCCCGACACCTTCAAGTTCTTGATCTCTTCGGCCATCTATCGCGACGGCCTGGCCGGGGTTTTCACCTTTGGCGCGGTTCTCGGCTCGTTGGCCTTCGGTTTCAGCCAGACCGAAATCATCCTGTTCGGCATTGCCGCCAACATCGTTGCGGGCATCGGTGCTGCAATTGGCGGCCGCTTCGATGATGTGTTCGGCAGCCGCACCATCATCATCGCTTCACTGGTTGGGTTGATCATCGCCGGGGCCGGAGTCTTCGCGTTCGCCAGCCAAGGCGTAATCACGTACTGGATCGGCGGCCTGCTGCTTTGCCTTTTCGTAGGCCCAGCGCAGGCGTCGAGCCGAACCTTCGTCTCTCGTTTCACACCTCAGGGTCGTGAGGGAGAGGTCTTTGGCCTCTACCAAACCACCGGTCGCGCAGTCTCATTCTTGTCTGGCACCTTCTGGGCAATCTCAATTTCAATCGGCCACTCTGTCACCGGTGCTGAAAATGCCACCATCTATGGCGTGCTCGGGCTGCTTGTGATTTTGATTGTCGGCCTAGTTCTGTTACTCCGCGTGAACCCAAACCCTCGCGTTCTCGACGCGAAGTAAGGTGTTGAGGTCCTGAGCCAAGTCGCGGTTCTCTAAACTTTAGGCATGCTCGATTTCAGCCAGCTGCTGCCGTTTAGCCTGGCGTCACTGATCATCATCCTCTCGCCGGGGGCCGACTCATTCGTCCTGCTCCGAATCTCGCACTCTCGAGGTGTCAAGGATGGCATGTCTGCCCTCTGGGGTATCAATCTAGGCAACACCACCCAGGCACTCCTCATGATTTCGGGCGTTGGCCTGGTGGTTTCAAAAATCGATGTTGCGATTCTGGTGCTCAAGATTCTCGGCGGCATCTACATGAGCTATTTGGCAATCATGGCTGCCCGGGCTGCAATCAAACCAGTAACACCGAACCTCAGCGCCGAAGGCGCTCGCGTTAAAAACGGTTCACCGTTCATGCAGGGTCTAGTCAGCAACATCACCAACCCAAAGCCGTTGCTTTTTTACCTGGCCTTTTTCCCGCTTTTCATCGGCAGGGCAAGCAACGTTCCGCTGCAGCTCAGTGTGTTGTCGGCCATCTTCATCGGCATGGCGCTAATTTGGCAGACCGTAATTGTTTACGCGGCGGTCAAGCTGAGCGAGACCATGAAATCCGCCCGGTTCAACCGCATCATGGATGTGATCTGCGCCGTGGCCTTTGCGGCCATCGCAGCGCTTATTTTTGCTGAGATCTAGCGCGCAGCTTGCGGAACAAGAAGAACATCGCAACACCAACCACGACAGCACCGGCAGCAACTGACCAACCGATTGCCGCGCCGTTGCCCTCTGAGGTCTCTTCATTGCTCTGATAAAGCATCGGCATCGGTGAACCGTCATCGACGGCCATTGGTGTTGCCTCGCCTGAGCGAGCCATGCCGTTGACGGTGAATTCATAAACACCATCGATTGGGTGGCCGTCTTCAGAGACCACGCGATAGGTGACCGTGTAGGTGCCATCGGCGAGTTCTGGCTTAAGTGAAACCGTCAAAACCTCACCGGTCACCTGGTAGTCACCATTGTCGACTCGAACCTTTGATTCATCGGTCACCTGAACCTGGTTAGCAGCATCCTCGCCGGCAAGCACCATCAGCTTCTCGCCGAAGGTAAGTGAAACCACCTGTGGTGCAGCACCCACCACCGAGTTGGCCTCAGGGTTTGAGGTCTCAAGTTCGGCGTGAGCCGAGGCACTGGTAGCCGGAATTAGAGCAGCAAAGAAAATGGCTGCGGCGGCGATGAATGAAAGTCTAGAAGTTTTGATTCGCATAACTTAAGTAAACCTCAAATTTTGAAGCCAGCCACTAAGGTTTGGCTTGCCTAAGCGTTGCCTGGGCATTACCTAGGCGCGGTGCAGCGGCGCCAAATTGAATGCTTGAACTACTGCTCTAGAGGAGCGTTGCCCACATCGGTGCGGTAAAAGTTCATGTATGAGCGGGAGGCGGTTGGCCCACGTTGACCCTGGTAACGGTTCAGGTACTTGTCTGAACCGTACGGTGTCTCGGATGGCGAGCTGAGCTGGAAGAAGCACAGCTGGCCGATCTTCATCCCTGGCCAAAGTTTGATTGGCAGAGTTGCCATGTTTGAAAGCTCGAGGGTGACGTGCCCGTTGAAGCCTGGGTCAACGAAGCCCGCGGTTGAGTGGGTGACTAGGCCGAGGCGGCCGAGTGAGCTTTTGCCCTCTAGACGCGCGGCGATGTTGTCTGGCAGCGAGACGAACTCATAGGTTGAGCCAAGCACGAATTCGCCCGGGTGCAAGATGAACGGTTCGTCAGCGGCAACCTCGATGAATCGGGTCAAGTCGTCCTGCTGCTCAGAAGGGTCGATGAACGCATACTTGTGGTTGTCGAATAGGCGGAAGAAGCGGTCGATGCGCACGTCGAAAGACGATGGCTGCAACAGGTCCATGTCGAGCGGCTCTAAGCCGATCTCGCCGGCTTCGATTGATGCGCGGATATCGCGGTCTGACATAAGCATGGTTAAAGGTTAGCCGACCTTGGTGGCAGACTCATGCGCCTTCTTTGCGAAGAAGAAGGTGAGCACCGCGAAACCGGCAAGGAAGACAAAATCAAAGGTGAGGGTGTTAGTGAAACCCTCAACCAGCTTGGCCTGCTTCACGCCATCGAAGAAGACGGTTCCGAAGATTGCAACGCCGAGTGAAGCAGCAATCGACTGAATTGCCGAAAGCACACCGGAGGCTGAGCCAACCATGTCGTCTTCGACCGAGCTAAGAATGCTGTCGAATAGGGCAGCGATGACGAGACCGCTACCGATTCCGGCCAAAGCCATGCCCGGAACCAGTTGCCAGATGTTGAAATCGGCAAAGGTGGTCACGGCAAACCAGAGCAAACTGGCACCGATGGCCTGAACCGCAACACCCAACTGAAGCACCTTGCGGCCAAGCTTCTCGGCGAGAACCGCTCCACTCAGGGTTCCACCGATGGCGCTACCCAGTGCGATTGGGATGTTCCAGAGACCAGCCTCGCCGGCAGAGAATCCGTGACCGATCTGAAGGAAGAGGGTGATGATCAGATACATGCCGGTCATGCCCGCGAAGAAGAAGGCGAGGGCGCTAACGCCAACCGAATATGAGCGCTTCTTGAAAATGCGCGCATCGATGAGGCTGGTGCCGCCACGTGCCGCGCTGTATCGCTGCTGAACCACGAAAAGGTAGAAGCCAACGAGTGATGAACCGAACATTGCCCAAATCCAGAGTGGCCAACCCTCGGTCTGCCCCTGGATAAGTGGGTAAATCAGCAATGCTGAAGACGCCATGATGATTGCGGTGCCGAGCAGGTCAATCTTGATCGACTTGTCACCGGCAACCTTTGGCAGAATTCGCCAGGCGATGATAGAGGCGATTAGGCCGATTGGTAGGTTCACGAGGAACACCGAGCGCCAACCTAGATCAAGGATGTTGGCCTGAATGATTCCGCCACCGATAACCGGGCCAAGGATGCCGCCGATGCCGAAGACCGGGCCGAATACGGCGAAGGCTGCTGCGTACTCCTGCGGTGGGAAGACTGAGCGAATCAGACCGAAGCCCTGAGGCAACAGCATCGCGCCAAGGAAGCCCTGAACCAACCTGAAAGCGATCAGCTCGGTCGGGTTCTCAGAAAGGGAACAAAGCACCGATGCCAGGGTGAAACCGATTAGGCCAAACAAGAACATGTTGCGGCGGCCAAAGCGGTCACCAAGGCGACCACCCAACACCAAACCGGCGCCAAGGCTGAGGGTGTATCCACCGATGATCCACTGGAGGTCAACGTTTGAGGCACTCAACTTCTCGGCAAGGGTAGGGCCAGCAACATTCACAATCGTGCTGTCCAACAGATCCATGATCTCGGCAGCCAGAACAGCCGCGAGAACTAGCCATCGATACTTGAAGGCGGTCGCAGATGCTTTGCTGGCAGTTGTGCTGATCGGGTTGCTAATGGTCGAGACCGACTTTCTTATAGATTGCTTTCATCCACCTGGGTGCCCACCAGTTCAGGTCACCTAGCAGGCGCATAAGTGCTGGCACGAGAAGCGCGCGAACAATGGTGGCGTCTAGCAGAATCGCAAAGGCGATGCCCAGGCCAAGCATCTTCATGATGGTGACGCCAGAGGTGATGAACGCCACAAAACTGAAGGCCAAAACCAGCGCAGCCGCAGTGATGATTCGGCCAGAGCGCTGCAGGCCAACGGCCACCGATTCGGTGGTGCCCAGCCCGGCTTCATGCTGCTCTTTGATGCGGCTCAACAAGAACAGCTCGTAGTCCATCGAAAGCCCAAAGGCCACGATGGCAATCAAGACGGTCGATGAGGTGTCAATGGTGCCGGTGACGTTGAAATCACCAATCAACCACTTCAGATGCCCACCGATGAACACCCAGGTCATGAAACCAAGGGTTGCGCCGAGTGAGACCACATTTAGCAGGACTGCCTTGATCGGCAACAACACCGACCCGGTGAATAAGAACAGCAATATCAAGGTCCAGGCGATGATCCAACCACCGGCAGCCGGCAGGTTATGTTCGATGCCCAGCTGAGAGTCGGTGTATCCCGCGGCAGAGCCGCCGACCAGAATTTTTACGTCGCCCTGGGTCAACTTTCGCAGTTCCTTGGTGAGGGTGAGCCCCTCGGTGGAACGCGATTCGATGTTGTGAATGGCCACAATGTGCTGATACTTGCCGGTGGCATAGTCGGCAAAGGCCGGGGCATAGCCATCATCGAGGTTGCCGGCCTGCGCAATGCCCGCGGTGCTTTGCACTCGTACAATGTGCGCTTGCTGTGACAGCTTGATGGTCAAATCAATGATGTCGTTTTGGCTCGCGCCCTCGACAATCAGGTCAACCGGTGAACCCTCTCGAGCACTAAACCGGTCACGGATGACGTTGCTGGCCACAACGGTTGGGTCCTTTGCCGGCAGAACGCGGTCGTCAACCTGCCCGAAAACCACCCCATTCGAGAGCGACATCAGTCCACCGAGACCAATCAGTGTCACCAGCAAGATTGGCAGAGGGCGGCGCATCACAAAGCGAGCGATGGCACCCCAGAAACCAGATTCCTTCGGGGCAAGCTCGCCACGAATCACCTTGAGCTTGTTTACTCGGTCTCCCAAGATGTTTAGCAGAGCCGGCAGTGCGATCAGTGCGCCAGCAATGGCAAGCAGAACGACGATTACGCCGCCGATGGCAAACGACTTCAAGAAATACTGAGGGAAGAAGAACATCGAGCCAAGCACGATTGCCACGGTCAGACCCGAGAACAACACGGTTCGCCCAGCGGTTGCCATGGTGGTGGTCACGGCATCAGAAACCGCGGTTCCGCGCTTACGTTCCTCGCGGAATCGATTGACCATCAACAGGGCATAGTCGATGCCGAGGCCGAGACCCAGGCCGGTGATTAGGTTGACCGAAAAGACCGAGATGTCGGTGAACTGGGTGGCTAACCAGACGAAGAAGAATGAGCCCAGGATGGCCAAGCCACCAACCAGCATTGGCAAGCCGGCGGCGATCAGCCCTCCAAAGACAAAAATGAGCAAAACCATCGTGAGCGGAATCGCGATTGATTCGGCGGCAGCTAGGTCAGAAGCAATGGTGCCATTGATTGAATGAGCCATCGCGGCCCAGCCGGCCACATAGACTTGCGCACCTTCATACTTGCCGGTGAACTGCTTTGAAATTTTGCCGGCGATGTCTGGCTGGGCACCTGAATCTTTGAGGTCGGCGAAGAAGTAGACGGCCTTGCCGTCGTCGCTGCGCAGCGAAACCGGGCTGCCGAGCGAGTAATAACTGGTTACCTTTTTGACCCCATCAATCTGGGTGAGCTCCGCGACCAGGTGCTTGCCGGTGATTGCGCTAGCCGGTTGATCGGCGCCATCGGCGAAGTCGGCAACAATGACCACCTCGGGTTGTGACTGGTGGAAGTCGTCGCGGAGGATGTTGATCACTCGGGCTGAATCGCTGCCCGGGTCATCGTAGCCACCGGCCTTAAGGCCACCGAAAGCCTGGAAACCCCAGACAGTTGAAATCAGGATCAGGCCAATGAAACCCCAAAGCGAGAGTTTGCTGCGCTTGACAATAAAGTTGCCGAGTTTCTTCATGCGTTTGCTCGATTCACTCTATTTGGCGCGCTGATTTAGAACTCCCACTGATAGTGAAGCAGGTATTAGAACAACTTGGCAAGCGAGGTGTTGCTGACGCCACCCATGAACCGGAGGACGTCGGCATCCACCATGATGTCGCTCATGCGAATTGCACGGGTCAGATAGAGGCCTTCGAGTGAACGAACGCGGCTCAGGGCAACGTAAGTCTGGCCTGGGCTGAATGCACCGCGGCCCATGTCGATGACCACTTCATCGTAGGTTTGCCCCTGCGACTTGTGGACGGTGACCGCCCAGGCCAGCCGCAACGGGATCTGCTGGAACTCGGCCAGCGGAACTGCAACGAGCACCTCTTTGACTCGGCCGAGGGCCTCATCGAATTGCTCGTCGATTTCGTAGCGAACCTTCTCCCAGGTGGAGCGACCAACGTCAAAGCTCTCGCCGTCAACTTCAACGACCACACCACCAGAACTCGGCAGAGCAGTGACCGTGCCGATGGTGCCGTTGACCCAGCGCTTCAAAAGACCGGTGCCGTTCGGGTTCTTCACGGTGCTCGAATCATCGTTCTTAATGAACATGACCTGAGCGCCAACCTTTAGTTCAAGAACCGGTTCTGCCGGCAGGGTGCGGCCGAAGGCTTTTTCATCGGCGGCACTGAAAACGGCCTGGAACACCTTTGGCTTGGTTTCGATGCGGGCCATGCGCGAGCGGTTCACCGAGTTCACGCTGTCGTTGATTGTGGCCAGACGAATCACGTCATCGTGAGGAGGGAAGCGGTTGCCGCGCTGATTGATGTAATCGAGCATCTCTTGGGTGCAAGAACCATCGCGGATGGCGTTCAGGATTTCTTTGAAGTGCTCGTCGTGCTGACGGAAAATCTCGCTGAGTTCATAACGCTCGAGGCTGTCTTCACGCCAAACGTGCGCGTCGAAGAACCAGTTGCTCTGGTAGTTCTCGGCCATGTAGGCGCGCTCTTCGTTATTGCCGGGCACCGGTGCCAACTGATAAGGGTCGCCGAACATGACAACCTGAGCGCCACCAAATGGCAACTTGCGGCGGCCGCGGGCAATGCCCATCGCGCGAGACATGGTGTCCATTAGGTCGGCGTTGACCATCGAAACCTCATCGATGACCAGCATGTCAATGGCGCCTAAGACCTCGCGGGTGCGGCGGTTCATGTGGCGGCCGATGTCCTCGGTGCCGAGGATACCGAACGGGAAGCCGAAGAGCGAGTGAATAGTGACACCACCAACGTTCAGCGCGGCCACACCGGTTGGCGCACAAACGGCAACCTTCTTCTTGGTGTTCTCGATCAAATAGGTGAGTAGCGTCGACTTGCCGGTGCCGGCTCGGCCGGTGACGAAGATGTTGTTCTCAGAGCCCTCGATGTAATCGAAGAGCGCCTGCTGTTCGGTTGAAAGCGTCACGTTTTCCATTAGCGGCGTTCCTCCAGCTTGGCGAGGCGCTCCAAGTATGCGTTGTAATCTTCGATGTCTTTGTTGCCGGTGCGGTCACTGGCCCGGTCTAACCGGCGCGCTTCACGAGTGCTTGCGTTGAACCACTGCACGCAGACAATCAGGGTGAGGGCGGCCGACGGCAACTCTCCAATACCCCAGGCGATCGCTCCGCCGTTTTGTTGATCGGCAACCGGGTCAACGCCCCAGGTTCGACCCATCGCGCCATACCAGTCGGCAAGCAGCAAGCCACTGCCGGTCATCAGAGAGAGGCCGAAGAAGGCGTGGAAGGCCAGAGTGCCGATTAGCAGCATCAGGCGAATGGTGTGTGGCAGCTGCTTCGGGCCCGGGTCGATGCCGACCAGCGCCTGGATAAAGAGGTAGCCGGTGATGACGAAGTGGATGATCATCCACTCGTGACCAACGTGCTCGCGCGTTGCCCAGCCAAAAATTGGGGTGAAGTAGAAGACTACGAGCGAGGCAGCGAAATTGACGGCCGCGAATATTGGGTTGCTGACCAACTGCGCAAACTTGGTGTGCACGGCCCAGAGCGCCCATTCACGGAGGCCTCTCGAGCCATCCTTGCGCTTTGCAGTGGCGCGAGCCAGCAGGGTGATTGGTGCGCCGGGCACCAAGAACAAAGGCACACCCATGGTCAACATCATGTGCGCAATCATGTGCACACTGAAGAGGTATTGCTCATAGACGTTGGTGGGGCCACAGGTGATGTAAATCAGGAACAGCCAGCCGGCTACCCACGATGCGGTGCGGACCATTGACCACTTGTCACCGCGACGGCGCAGACGAATTACGCCAACAATGTAGATAGTGATTGCGCCGAGCGCCACCACGAGCCAAAGCAGGTCAATCTTCCAAGCGGTGAACCAGGTTGATCCAAGCAGTTCCGGTGGCAACGGCTCTCCGGTGAGAATCGAGGCCGGGGTCGGCACAAAGTTTGCCAGCGGGTCAACCGGTGGGGCGGTTCGGCTGAGCACGGTGCCAAAACCAATCGCCAAACCCATGATGGTCAGCTCAACCAAAGCGAGCTTCCAAAAAGCTGTTTTGTTGGCCTCGGCCGAGGTTTCTAGCTGGCCGATGAGGCGTCGGCGATAGATCGCACCGAAAACACCTAGCAACACCAGCGAGGTGACCTTGAGCAGGACGATAACTCCATAGCCGGTGAATAGGTTTTCAAACTTGCCAACGTTCAAGACCGAGACGGCGGTGCCCGAGATCGCAACGATCAAGAAGGCAATTAGGGCCAGCGTCGAATAGCGCTTCACCAAGTTCGCCTGACGGTCCTGGTCTTCGTCTCGCGCCATGAGCACTGCAATCAACCCTCCGACCCAAATGGTGACCGCAACCAAGTGCAGGCCAATCGAGTTCACCGCCATGGCGTGATTGGCTGCTCCGGCAGCGTGACCGGTCAGGGCAATCGGCACCAAACCGATCAAACCGAAGGCTGCCAGCAGCAGCGCTGCCGTCTGCCCCTGGAAGGCGATGGCGAACACGGTGAGCAGCGCCCCGGCAATCAGGTTTAGCGCCAAGTAGCGACCCAACTCAATCGAGGTTATGAAGAGCCAGAGTCCCTGGCCGAAGGCATCCGAGGTTGAAAAAGCCGACCCGGTTACCGAGAGGTAGGTGAATAGCAATGAGACCAGACCGAAGATGGTCCAGATGCCCGCGCCGGCGGCCGCGAGATTCATGGCCTTGTTGAGCTGGGCTGATTTGGCTGAGAGCGCATAAGCCGCGAAGGCCAGGCTGCCGATGGCAACCGCGGTGCCAAGGTTGGTGATGCCCTTGACCAGTGGTAGACCCCAGCGAACCACAGCGCCGGCGTCGGCTAGCGGAGTCGGTGCGGCGGCGCCACCGATAAACATGGCGAGGATTACCGCTACCCCCATTGCCACGATTGCTAGGCCGATGGCCACGCTTGCGCGGTTGAAAAGGGGGGTTGGTTTGTTCACCTGTTAAGCCTAGGCACAAACCTTCCGGTCTTTGACATGTATTCGTCGTATTCGGGATAACGCTTGAGCAAGAAGGTCTCTTCCCACTTCGCCTTGTAATCGAACAGAACGGCTAGGGCACCCACAAAAAACAGCTTGCCGAATGAGCCAACCTCAAGCGCCAGGCCAAGGGTGGTCAAGATTAGTCCGGTATAAATCGGGTGACGCACCCACTTATAGAGACCATCGGTCTTGAGTTGGCTGTCGGCCTTGGGGATAGGGCTAGCGGTCAGCGACTGGCCGAGTTTGAAAATTGAGACCAAGACCATGGCCAAGCCCGGCCAGACAATGAATGAACCAACACCCAGGATGAACGCAGGAATGATTGGGCTCGGGTCATTCACCGGCATCAAGAAAATCACAGCCAAGAGGATGAACTGAATGGTGACGAGTAGATTGCCCTTGTTCTTATCGGTCATAGTCCAAGGCTAAGGCTCTCAATGCCCATAGCGACCGGTTAAGGCAAAAGTGCCCCAGCCGAAGCCGGGGCACTTTCTAGGAAACAGTTATTACTTAACTGCAGCCTTTAGCTTTGAACCAGCTGAAACCTTAACGGTGTTAGCTGCTGCGATCTGGATGGTTGCACCAGTCTGTGGGTTACGGCCCTGACGAGCAGCGCGGTGACCCTTCTCAACTGAAAGCCAGCCTGGGATGGTGACCTTGCCGCCGGCAGCGACTGACTTTGCGATGGTCTCGAACAGTGCGTCAACAACGCGGTTGACTGCTGCCTGTGACTCGCCGGTGTGTGCTGCTACTGCTGCGACTAGCTCGCTCTTGTTTAGGTTCGACATAATGTCCTCCTGGACTCGTTACGTTTATTGACACTTAGTTGCTGTCGTCAATCACGCTACAGGGAATAACAAACTTGTAGTTCTATTACTTCGGCGTGTTGCCGATGAGTTTTCTAACGATTTTTGGCTTATTTACTGGCATATAGGGGCGCTAGCTTAAAAAGAAACCCCCTCCCGGTCGAAACCGTGAGGGGATTTTCTCTAAAACTTGTTATTTAGTTTGCACTAAATAGTGATTACCAAGATGACTTGGTGATACCTGGCAACTCGCCACGGTGAGCCATGTCGCGGAAGCGAACACGTGAAACACCGAACTTGGCTAGAACACCACGTGGGCGTCCGTCGATTGCGTCGCGGTTGCGAACGCGCACTGGAGATGCGTTGCGTGGAAGCTTCTGTAGGCCTAGACGGGCCTCTTCGCGCTGCTCGTCGGTTGACGCTGGGTCAACTAGGGCCTTCTTCAGCGCTAGACGCTTTTCTGCGTAACGCTCAACGATGACCTTGCGCATCTCGTTCTTTGCGATCTTGCTCTTCTTAGCCATTTTTAGCGCTCCTCGCGGAATTCAACGTGCTGACGTACAAC
>CANGGL010000040.1 GCA_947453465.1 Microbacteriaceae bacterium
AGCAGAAGACCCACTCTGGCGCTAAGAAGCGTTTCCGCTTCACCGGTAGCGGCAAGATCATGAAGCAGCAGATCAACATGCGCCACAACCAGGAGCACATGTCGAACCGTCGCAAGCGTCGTCTAAACGTCGACCAGGTAGTTTCACCAGCAGACTACAAGACCCTCAAGACCCTACTCGGTAAGTAAGCCCGAACCGCAAAACTTCTGAAGGCGCTCAGGCGTCAATCAGTACAACTTAGGAGCATCAAATGGCAAGAGTAAAAAACGGTGTAAACGGAGCTAAGAAGCGCCGTACAGTTCTCGAGCGCGCAAAGGGCTACCGTGGCCAGCGTTCACGTCTTTACCGCATGGCAAAGCAGCAGATGCTGCACTCGCTTGTCTACGCGTACAACGACCGTCGTGCCCGCAAGGGTGACTTCCGTCGCCTATGGATCCAGCGCATCAACGCTGCGTCGCGTGCAAACGGCCTAACCTACAACCGCCTAATCCAGGGTCTTAACCTTGCTGGCATCGTGGTTGACCGTCGCATCCTTGCTGACCTAGCTGTAAACGAGCCAAAGACTTTCGCAAGCCTTGTAGCCTCAGCCAAGGCCGCATTGCCTGCAGACACCTCAGCACCAAAGGTCAAGTAAGACCTTGCTGATTGATCCCAAGGCCAATAAGGTCCGCGGGGTCGCCAAGCTCACCAAGAAAGACGCCCGGTCATCGACCGGGCTCTTTCTGCTTGAGGGACCTCAGGGGCTAAAAGAAGCACTTAATCGCCCAAAGCTAATCGTCGAGTTGTTCGCGACCGAGGACGCGGTTGAGCGCTACCCTGATCTCTTTGAACGAGCAGAATCTGCACGTATCGAGGTTCAGCTGGTTTCTGAACCTGTTTTGAAGGCGCTTTCCGACACCACTACCCCTCAGGGTGTAGTCGCTGTTTGTGAACAGTTGCACTCAAATCTCGATGACATCATCGCCGCAAAGCCTCGCCTAGTTGCCTTGCTCGCCAATATTAGAGACCCGGGCAACGCTGGTACGGTTCTTCGTGCCGCGGATGCCGCCGGTGCCGATGCCGTAATCTTCAGCAGCAATAGCGTTGATGTCTACAACCCAAAGGTTGTCCGTTCAACGACCGGATCTGTCTTTCATGTACCGTTTGCCATTGACGTTCCAGTCGAGGATGCCATCGCTGCCCTAAAGGCGGCTGGATTACAGGTTTTCGCTGCCAACGGTGGCGGAGTAGAGATTCCAGAACTGGGCGATGAGATTCTTTCTAAGCCAACCGCCTGGGTGTTCGGAAATGAAGCCTGGGGCTTTGAGCAGAGCACTCTAGATTTGGTTGACCAGGAGGTCGCGGTGCCGCTTTACGGGGCAGCGGAATCTCTGAATCTGGCCACCGCAGCCAGCATCTGCCTTTACGTCACGGCGTTCGCTCAAAACAAGGCTTAGTGCCTCCCAAAAGGTAGACTTAGAGCCTATGTCTGCCGAAAATCCCATCACCCAAACAGCAGTTGATGCCGCAGTAGCACAAGCGCTGTCGCTCATTGCAGCCGCCACCGACCTTGCCGGCCTGAAGGCCTCGCGAGCAAATTCGGTTGGTGACCAGTCCGAAATCGCTCAGTTGAATGGTCTTGTTAAGAACATTCCTAATGAGTTCAAAGCGGCGGCCGGGGCAATGATTGGCAAGGCCAGGGGTCAGCTCAACGCCGCCTTTGCAACCAGAGAGGCCGAACTCTTTGCAGTCGAAGAGGCAGCCAAACTAGCTGCAGAGGCCGTAGACGTCACTGCTGCTGCTTCACCAAGCAAATTGGGCGCACGCCACCCTCTTTCACTGCTTCAGGACCAGATTTCGGACGTATTCGTCGGTATGGGCTGGGAAATTGCCGAAGGACCTGAGCTTGAGAATGAATGGTTCAACTTTGACGCGTTGAACTTTGACGAGGATCACCCGGCGCGTGCGATGCAAGACACATTTTTTGTTGAGCCAGTTGAATCACACCTGGTTCTGCGCACCCACACTTCGCCGGTCCAGGTTCGTTCGATGCTCGATCGTGAGCTGCCAATTTATGTGCTCTGCCCGGGCCGCGTTTACCGCACCGATGAGCTTGATGCCACCCACACCCCGGTTTTTCATCAGGTAGAGGGACTAGCTATCGACAAGGGTCTGACCATGGCAGACCTACGAGGCACTCTTGAGCATTTTGCCCGAATCATGTTCGGCGCCGACGCGCAGATTCGTCTGCGTCCATCATTTTTCCCGTTCACCGAACCATCGGCCGAGCTTGATGTTTGGCACCCAGGCGCCAAGGGAGGCGCACGTTGGGTTGAGTGGGGTGGCTGCGGCATGGTCAACCCAAACGTTTTGATGGCAGCTGGAATTGACCCAGAAATTTACTCGGGCTTTGCCTTTGGCATGGGCATCGAGCGCACGCTTATGTTCCGCAACGATGTTCGTGACATGCACGACATGGTCGAATCTGATGTTCGCTTCAGTGAGCAGTTTGGAGTGTCCCTCTAATGCGCGTCCCATTGTCATGGCTAGCCGATTACGTAGATCTTCCTGGTGATGCCACTCCTGAAAGTGTGATGGCCGAACTAGTCAAGGTTGGTCTCGAAGAAGAAGGTTCGCACGGGTTTGGTGTCACGGGCCCGGTTGTAGTTGGCCAGGTTCTCGAGTTCACGCCTGAGGAACAAAGTAATGGCAAGACCATTCGCTGGTGCCAGATTCGCGTTGCGGCTGCCGGTGAAAAGGCTGCCGATGGTGGCGAAGATGTCAGAGGCATCGTTTGTGGTGCTAGCAATTTTGAGGTTGGCGACAAGGTTGTCGTTTGTCTTCCAGGTGCAGTGCTTCCGGGTGACTTCCACATTGCGCCTCGCAGCACTTACGGTCACATCAGCGATGGCATGATGGCCTCGGCTCGTGAGTTAAATCTCAACGATGATCACGCAGGCATCATCCGCCTTCAAGAACTCGGCCTAGACCCAAAGGTCGGCAGCGATGCCTTGGAAATTCTTAACCTTCACGAGACCGCAGCCGAGGTCAATGTCACACCAGACCGCGGTTACTGCTTCTCGATGCGCGGAATCGCGCGCGAGTATGCCCACGCTACCGGCGCGGATTTCCGTGACCCAAAGAGCAATGCCCACATTGAAGGCGGCCACGGCTTCCCACTAAACATCGATGACCAGGCTCCGATTCGAGGTCGCCGAGGTACCGATCGCTTTGTCTTGCGCGTAGTCAAGGGCGTCGACGTTTCGCGCCCGACACCGGCCTGGATGGTCGCGCGCCTGAAGCTCGCCGGTATGAGATCAGTCTCCCTTGTCGTCGACATCACCAACTACGTGATGCTAGAACTTGGTCAGCCGACTCATGCTTACGACCTAGACAAGATCACCGGTGGTCTAACCGTCCGCCGCGCAAAGCCAGGGGAGACTCTGAAGACTCTAGATGGCCAGACCCGCAAGCTTGACGAGGAAGACCTGCTAATCACCGATGAGTCAGGCCCAATCGGCCTAGCCGGTGTCATGGGCGGCGAAGCCACCGAGGTGACTTCAACCACCAAGGATGTACTAATCGAGGCAGCTCACTTTGAGCCCATCACAATTGCACGCTCGGCCCGCCGTCACCGTCTACCATCAGAGGCTTCGAAGCGCTATGAGCGCGGCGTTGACCCATTGATGCCAGATAACGCAGCCGCTCGTGTCGTTCAGTTGCTTGAGGTTCACGCTGGTGGTGCTGCCGATTCACTCGGAGCCGAATTTAAAGATCTTCAGCCAATTCCAGCAATCTGGCTGCCAGCCAATTTTGCCCAAGAGCTCGTGGGTGTCGATTACACCGCAGATGAAATCGACAAGGTCCTGCGTGAAGTTGGCTGCGTGGTTGCTTCCGTCGATGGTGGATACGAAGTAATTCCACCTAGCTGGCGCCCAGACCTCACTCACAAGACAGACCTGGTCGAGGAAATTGCTCGAATCAACGGCTATGACCGAATTCCTTCGCGCTTGCCGGTTGCCCCTCCGGGCCGAGGTTTGACCACCAAGCAGAAGCGTCGTCGCGCGGTTCTCTCTGCGCTGGCCGGTTCGGGCCACGTCGAAGTCTTGACCTACCCATTCATCAGTGAAGCGCAAAATCAGTTGTTCAGCGTGGGTCAGCCAAGCGTCAAGCTGGCAAACGCATTGCAGGCCGAATTCGGCGAGATGAGAACCACTATTTTGCCTGGGCTTATCGAGGCTGCTCGACGCAACTTCTCGCGAGGTCTAACTGATCTGGCCATCTTCGAAGAGGGTTCGGTTTTCTTGCCCGCGAAGCATATAACTTCCACCGGCAAACTACCAGTCGGAAACCAGCTGCCATCGGCCGCCGACTTGGCCACGCTAAATGCAACCATCCCTGCACAGCCAAGCCGTCTAGCGGCACTGTTCACCGGTGACCGAGTTGCCCAAGGTGTCGGCGTCCGTTCTCAGCCAGTCAGCTACCAGGATGCGATCCAGGCGGCTAAGTTTGTCGCGCATTCAGTTGGTCTTGAAGTCACCCTTCGCCAGGCAAGCCCAAAGGGCTTCCATCCGGGCCGCACCGCCGAGTTGCTGGTTGGTTCTGATTTGGTGTCGATCGGCTTCGCCGGTGAACTTGACCCAAATTTGACGGCCGCAAACGACCTTCCTCGTCGCGTCGCAGCCCTTGAGCTTGACCTTGAGGTGCTCTTTGCAGCCGCACCAGAAATTATCCAGGCCGGTTTCATCGGCACTTTCCCGGCAGCTACTCAAGATTTATCTCTAGTTGTTGCCAGCGATATTCCAGCAGGTGAGGTGCTCGCTGTCATTCGTGAGGGGGCCGCAGACCTTCTCGAGCAGGTTGCACTCGTGGATGACTATCGAGGCGAAAACGTCGAGGCTGGTCACAAGTCGTTGACATTTGCTCTCCGGTTCCGTGCCGGGGATAGGACTCTTACGCAGGCCGAGGCTTCCGAGTCTCGTGATCGCGCCGTCGAGCTAGCAAATCAAAAGTTCGGCGCAACTCTGCGCGCTTAGCGGGTCAGTTCAAACAAGTTAGGGGAGTCAAGATGGCATTTACAGTCGCCATTGCCGGTGCCAGCGGAAACGTTGGTGGCGAGCTTCTGCGCCTGGTCGCGGAACACCCTGAGCTTGAGTTGAAGACCGTCACCGCAAGCAGCATGGTCGGTGAAAAAGTATCCTCCCTGCACCCCGGGGTGAAGGCTTTTGCAGACATGGTCTTCTCGGAGAATTCTCCGGAGTCACTTGCCGGTCACGACGTAGTCTTTTTGGCCCTGCCTCACTCAAAGTCGGCTGAGGTCGCAGCGTGGCTATCCGCCGACACCTTGGTGCTCGATTGCGGTGCCGACTTCCGTTTAGAGAGCGAAGCGGATTGGAAGAAGTTCTACGGTGGCGAGCATGCTGGCACCTGGACCTACGGAATGCCTGAGCTGCTGCTCGGTCAAGGCCGCAAGCAACGTGAATTGCTTAGGTCGACCAAGCGCATTGCAGTTCCTGGTTGCAACGTAACAGCAATCACCATTGCTCTCGCGCCGGGTCTCGAAGCCGGTCTCATTGAGCCAACCGATATCGTGAGTATTCTCTCTGCCGGCACCTCTGGCGCGGGTCGTGGTGCGACCGAAAAACTATTTGAGATTGAGCCAACGGGCTCGGCAAATGCTTATCAGGTGGGGGGAATTCATCGCCACACGCCTGAGATAGAGCAAAATCTTTCTAAGTCGGCGGGGGAGTCAATCCAGATTTCATTCACGCCAATTTTGGTTTCAATGGAACGCGGAATTCTTGCGGTGAACACTGCCAAGTTGGTTGCGGGCACCACTCTTGAGTTGGCGCATAAGGTCTGGGCCGAGGCCTATGCCGATGAGCAGTTCATCAAGGTTTACCCGAAGGGCGATTTCCCTTCCACAGCTGACACAATCGGTGAAAATAATGCACTGATTGGTTTGGCCATCGATGAGCACGCTGGCCGGTTGGTTGCGGTGTGCGCTATCGACAACCTGGTCAAGGGCACCGGCGGCGCAGCAATCCAATCTATGAACATCGCCCTAGGGCTTCCCGAAGAGACCGGCCTGACAGCAATCAGCTTGGCCAAGAATGGTGCAGAGAAATGACAGTTACCGTCGCAAAGGGCTTTCTAGCGGCCGGCGTGAAAGCAGGCTTGAAGTCATCAGGCAACAAAGACCTCGCACTGGTCCTAAACCAGGGTCCGCTCAAAGCGGCCGCGGTCGTCTTCACTACCAATCGTTGTCAGGCCAACCCAATTATTTGGAGCAAGCAGGTCATCAGCGATGGTGAAGTCTCTGCAATCGTGCTCAATTCGGGTGGCGCCAACTGCTACACCGGCCCGCAGGGATTCCAAACCACTCACGCAACCGCTGAAAAGGTTGCCGAGGTGCTCTCAATTTCTGCCGGAGACGTTCTGGTGTGCTCAACCGGTCTCATCGGTGAACAACTTGATCTGAACAAACTCACTAACGGTGTCTCGGCCGCGGCAGCTGAACTTTCGGCCGAAGCCGGTCAATCGGCTGCAGAGGCAATCATGACCACCGACTCGGTCTCGAAGACAGCGAACCTCGTTAGCTCAAGTGGCTGGTCTGTCGGCGGTATGGCTAAGGGTGCCGGTATGTTGGCTCCCGGTCTGGCCACCATGTTGGTCGTGATCACCACGGATGCCGTTGTCGACAGCTCTCAGCTAGATAAAACACTTCGGGCAGCAACCCGGGTCACCTTCGATCGTCTCGATTCAGACGGCTGCATGTCGACCAACGATCAGGTCACGCTAATGGCTTCTGGCGCATCTGAAGTCACCCCTGACCCGGATGAGTTCCAGGCGGCGGTTACTGCGGTTTGCCACGATTTGGCACAGCAACTCCTTCGTGATGCCGAAGGCTCGAGTCACGACATCGCCATCGAAGTTGCCAATGCGGCCAGCGAGGATGACGCGGTGGAAGTGGGCCGTTCGGTCGCCCGAAACAACCTGTTCAAGGCCGCCATCTATGGCAACGACCCAAACTGGGGTCGAATTTTGGCAGCCGTGGGCGTTACTAAGGCGGCCTTCGACCCCTACGACATCGATGTCGAAATCAACGGAATCAGCGTCTCAAGGAAGGGTCAGCCTGATTTGTCTCGCGACCTGGTAGACCTGACACCGCGTGCAGTCGCCATCCGAATTTCACTCAACGCGGGCACCAAATCGGCAACCATTTATACCAATGACCTGACTCACGAATACGTGACAGAGAACAGCGCCTACTCAAGCTAATGATTCCTTCAGAGCAGCACGAAAACGGTCTGGCCCGAATCAAGGCTGAGACACTAATTGAATCTCTGCCATGGCTCCAGGCTTTTCACGGCAAGGTTGTTGTCGTCAAATTTGGCGGCAATGCCATGGTTGACGAGGAGCTTCAGCGTGCCTTCGCCGAAGACATGGCATACCTACGCTGGGTCGGCATCAAGCCAGTCGTTGTTCACGGCGGCGGGCCGCAGATCTCGGCGAGGTTGGCCGAGCTTGGCATAGAAAGCGAGTTTCGTGGTGGGTTCCGTGTCACCACCGATGAAACCATCGGCGTAGTCCGCGATGTCCTTCGTGATCAGATCAGCGCCCAGTTGGCTGACATGATCAAACTCGCCGGTGCCGAAGCAGTGATCATGTCTGGCGAGGATGGAAACCTGTTCCGCGCCGAAAAGACCACTCTTGATTCTGCCGAGGGCCCAATCGACATCGGTTTGGTCGGCGAAGTAAACCTAGTGAACCCCCGAATTGTTTTCGAGGCCTTGGATGCGGGTCGCATCCCGGTTGTTTCGACCGTGGCACCGAGCACCTCGGGCGAGCTATTGAACGTCAATGCCGATCTGGCTGCTGCTGCGCTGGCTGTGGCGCTGGGCGCAGAGAAGCTAATGGTTTTGACCGATGTACCTGGACTTTACAGCGACTGGCCAAATCGCGATTCCCTGGTCTCCGAGATCAGCGAATCCGAACTGATCGAATTGCTACCAAAGCTGGAGTCCGGCATGATTCCGAAGATGCAGGCCTGTCTTCGAGCGGTGCAGGGCGGTGTTCCACGTGCTCACGTCATTGACGGCCGCACACCCCACAGCATTCTGCTAGAAATCTTTACTGTCTCTGGCTTCGGCACCATGGTTTTGCCTGACTAGATTTCGAGTAACGAGTCCTGGGGTCCGCTAACCTTGGCTTTCTCCAATAAAACAGCGATTTATTAGATACATCGAATGAAGGGATGGGAAATGGTTCGCCACTTTCTAAAAGACGACGACATCACGGCCGCTGAGCAGGCTGAGATTCTCCGACGCGCCCTCGAGCTAAAGAAGGCACCCTATTCTGAGCGCCCGTTCGAAGGCCCAAAGACCGTTGCACTAATTTTCGATAAGACCTCGACTCGCACCCGAGTTTCTTTTGCAGTCGGTGTTGCCGATCTAGGTGGAACCCCACTGATTATTGATAGCCAGAGTTCACAGATGGGTGGTAAGGAGTCGGTGGCCGACACCGCTCGTGTGCTCGGTCGCCAGGTAGCTCAGATTGTTTGGCGCACCTATGCCCACTCCGGGCTAGACGAGATGGCCGAATACGCTGGTGTCCCGGTGATCAATTCGCTTAGCGATGACTACCACCCATGCCAGATTCTTGCCGACCTGCTCACCATCCTTGAGCACAAGGGCAAACTTGCTGGTTTGAAAATTGCCTACATCGGCGATGCCGCCAACAACATGGCCAACAGCTATCTGATCGGTTGCGCGCTCGCCGGAATGCACGTCACCGTTGCCGGTCCTGCCGGATACCAGCCGGACCACGGCGTTGTTGCTCGCGCCGAGCTGATCGCCGAAAAACACGGCGGATCGGTTGCCGTCTTCGGCGAGCCAATTGGAGCAATCACCGACGCTGACATTGTCGTGACCGATACCTGGATATCGATGGGTCAAGAAGCTGAAAAGGCCCAGCGCATCTCTGACTTCGCCGGTTACACCATCGATGTAGAGCTTATGAAGCGCGCCAAACCTGACGCTATTTTCATGCACTGCTTGCCCGCTTATCGCGGCTATGAGGTCAGCGCCGATGTGCTTGACGGGCCGCAGTCTGTCATCTGGGATGAAGCGGAAAATCGACTTCACGCACAAAAGGCGCTGATGTCCTGGTTGGCCGAACAGCACTAACCGGATCCCCTGGATGCCACCTGGCACTCCAATAAGATTGACTCAAACTCAACCGCACGATGGTTGAACACATTTAAGGAGCACCATGTCGACCCAGGCATCAGGTTCAAACGCCCTCTGGGGTAGCCGTTTCGAGGGTGGCCCTTCCGATGCCTTGGCAGCGCTAAGCCGCTCAGTGCATTTCGATTGGCGACTGGCCTCCTATGACATTGCCGGAACCCGCGCTCACATCAAGACCCTGCAATCTGCCGGCTACCTAACCATTGCCGAGCACGAGAAGCTCGACCGCAGCCTGGTTGAACTCAATGACCGAGTCGCACAGGGAAGCTTTGTCGCAAAACCGAACGATGAAGACGTTCACTCGGCTCTTGAGCGCGGCTTGATTGAGATTGCCGGAGTTGAGCTTGGCGGAAAAGTTCGTGCCGGCCGCAGCCGCAACGACCAAATCGCCACCCTGATTCGCACCTACCTGCTTGACCAGGCCAATGTCATCGGCGCCCTGGTTACCGAACTAATTGAAATTCTGGTCACTCGCGCCGAGGAAAACCTTGGCGTTGCCATGCCTGGCCGCACACATTTTCAGCATGCGCAACCGGTCGCGTTGTCTCACCACCTCTTGGCGCACGCCTGGCCTTTGGGTCGCGACCTTGACCGTTTGAATGACTGGCGCAAGCGCGCAAGCCTGTCACCTTACGGTGCTGGTGCTCTAGCCGGAAACACCCTGGGTCTCGACCCAAACATCGTTGCTCGTGAACTTGGTCTTGCCGGCCCAACCCAGAATTCAATTGATGCCACCGCCAGCCGCGATGTCGTCGCCGAGTTTGCATTCATCGCGAGCCTGATCGGCATCAACCTGTCGCGTTTTTCAGAGGAAATCATCATCTGGGCCAGCGCCGAGTTCAATTACGTCAAACTGCACGATGCCTATTCAACCGGGTCATCGATCATGCCCCAGAAGAAGAACCCAGACATCGCCGAGCTTGCTCGTGGCAAGTCTGGCCGCCTGATCGGTGATCTAACCGGCCTGTTGGCAACATTCAAGGGTCTGCCGTTGGCTTATAACCGTGACCTTCAAGAAGACAAAGAACCGGTGTTTGACATGGTCGACACCTTGACTGTCTTGCTGCCGGCCTTCAATGGCATGGTCGCGACCCTTCAGTTCAACCGTGAACGCCTAGAGCAGTTGGCTCCGGCTGGCTTCTCATTGGCCACCGATGTTGCAGAGTGGTTGGTCAAGAAAAAGGTTGCCTTCCGTGATGCACACGACATTACCGGCCGCATGGTCTCCTACTGCGAGCAGCACGGGTTGGAGCTCCACGAGGTACCAGACTCAGAGATGGCAGCCATCTCGCCGGAGTTGACCCCCGATGTTCGCGATGTGCTCACTGTCGGTGGCTCAATTAAGGCCCGCGCCGGCGCCGGCGGCACAGCGTTGCCACGCGTCCTAGAACAGATTGCCGCCCTGCGTAAAATCGCACCGAAGCACGAAGGTTAAATCTTGGCTACTCCAGAGACACTTGCCGCACAGTCCAACGATCCGACTTTCAAAGAATTTTGGGATGAACTGAAGTGGCGCGGCTTAGTTGCAATCACCACCGATGAAGAGGAGCTCCGCAAGGCGCTCAATGAAACTCAGATCACCTACTACATCGGTTTCGACCCAACCGCTCCAAGCCTTCACCTGGGCAACCTGGTTCAGTTGCTAATCATGCGTCGCCTCCAGCTGGCCGGCCACAAACCGTTGGCTCTAATCGGTGGTTCAACCGGTTTGGTTGGCGACCCACGTCCCACCGCTGAGCGAACCCTCAACACCAAGGAGACCGTTGCCGACTGGGTAGAGCGTCTCGGAGCCCAGGCCTCTCGTTTTCTTTCGTTTGAGGGCGCTGCTTCAGCCGAATTGGTGAACAACCTCGACTGGACTGCCTCGCTTAGCGCAATCGACTTCCTTAGAGACATCGGCAAGTACTTCCGAGTCGGCACCATGCTGGCCAAGGACGCCGTTTCTGCTCGTTTGAATTCTGAACATGGCATCAGCTATACAGAATTCAGCTACCAGATTCTTCAGGGATACGACTTCCTCGAGCTAAACCGTCGTTACGGTTGCACGCTTCAGATGGGCGGCAGTGACCAGTGGGGCAACCTAACCTCGGGCACTGACCTAATTCGCAAGGCCGAAGGCAAGAGCGTTCACGCGTTAGCAACTCCGCTTATTACCAACAGCGATGGCAAGAAGTTTGGCAAGTCTGAGGGCAACGCCGTCTGGTTGGATTCCGAATTAACCAGCCCGTACGCGTTTTACCAGTTCTGGCTAAATGTCGAGGATGCCGATGTCATTGATCGCCTCAAGGTCTTCACATTCTTGACTCGCGAAGAAATTGAAGAACTGGCCAAGCAAACCGCTGACGCTCCGTACCTTCGGGCTGCTCAGAAGCGATTGGCTTTCGAAGTAACCTCGCTGGTCCACTCAAGCGCAGCTGCTGAGGCGGCCATCGCCGCATCGGCAGCGTTGTTTGGGCAGGGTGAGCTAGCTGACCTTGACCCAGAGACTCTTCGTGCGGCCCTAACCGAATTGCCGAACGCCACTGCTCCGCTTGGAACAGCAATCACACAGCTGCTGGTGGATACCGGCCTTGTCGACAGCATCAGCGCAGGGCGCCGGGCTATAAAAGAGGGCGGCATTTACCTGAACAATCACAAGATTGAGGATGAAGCGGCCGAGTGGACTGCTGTTCTGCCTGGAAACTGTGCCGTTCTGCGTCGTGGCAAGAAGACATTGGCCGGACTTTTTCAGGCCTAATGGTCTCAAAAGCCCGTAAATCCAAGGTTTTACGGGCAGTTGCGCAGTGGATTTGACATGTCCGTTATGAGAACGTAATGTTTTACCCGTTGCCCAAAGTTTGGAAGCGTCACAAGTGACCACCGGCTCAAGAGCAACAAATCCTAGATAGTTTCTGAAGACCTCTTGTAGGCCTCTAGATAAGCGTCTAAGATTGAACTTCTTCCAGAAAATTGGTTGGTGTGTCAGTTTTGACATCCTAAGTTTTTCTGGTAAGTTAGTGAAGTTGCCCTGGAGGCGAGAAGTGATTCAGACTCCCAGGTGCATCCGATCCTTGAGAACTCAACAGCGTGCACAATGTTTATGCCAAGAACCTCTTGGCTGAAGACTTCGG
>CANGGL010000041.1 GCA_947453465.1 Microbacteriaceae bacterium
AGGCAAGAACATGTGTAGCAAGGTGTCCAGTGCCGTAAACCAGAAGTTACCCGGCTCGAGCAAATCGCTGGCCTGCCCGACGGTAGGAATCGGGCGGTAGTTAATGGCATCTGTCTGGTTATAAGGGGCCCAGGTTTGCATGAACTGGTCAAGCAACATCAAGAGGCCCATAATGCCGCCTGAGATTGCTGCGGTTCGGATAACCGCTCCGCGATCTACCTTGGCGAACAAGAATCCCAGGCCAACGGCCGCCGCGAAGATAAACACCGCCATCAAAAAGATGTTAAAAAGGTGGTGCTCCTGATCGAAAACCCACTGCACCGGATAATAGGCGGCTAGACCCAGGGCAGCCATTGACAAGGCGGCTTTCAGGGCTGCCCGGTTTCCAATGCCAGTTGAAAGTTGCGTGACCGCAAATGCGATTCCAACACTTGCCCCCAAGAGAACGATTGGGCCAAGTCCAGGGTTGCGGAACCAATCGAGGACTCCAAGAAGAATCAGAATTGCCGCTGTTGCGAAGGTTGCGAGACCAAATAAGAAGAAAACTTTCTTGCGAGCGCCACCAATCACTGAAGCCCAGAATAGGCCACTGAATAAACTCAGGCCGAGTATCCAGGGAGCCGTGAGTTGAGGCTCGGCGAGGAAGTTATTAAAGCCAATCGCCAGGTATTGCTTCAGGAGCACTGCCACCCAAAAAATAGGAAGCGAGAAAAGTAGAAAAGCCACGAAGGTCATCGCGTAGTCGAAGCGGCTGTACTGGCGAAGTGCGGTGACAATGCCGACGGTGATGCCCAGAATAATGGCAATCACAGTTGCGCCTACAACGAGGCGGATGGTGGTCGGGATTGCAAGCGCCACGGCGTTGATGACCGATTGAGCGTCGCGAGTCATGCCGAAGTCTGGTTGACCAATAAATATTCCAAGCACACCCCGCAACCAACCAAAGTAGCGAAGCGGTGGTGGGACTTCGAGTTGAAGGTCTCTGATTAGAGCAAACATCTGAGCTTTTGCAGTTGGGTCGCTGCTGGTGCGCAGGCCTTCTAGCGGGTCGCCCGAGACTGCGGCCAGGTTGTAAATGATGAAGCTTGAGCCAAGCAAAATCACAACCATCGCCGAAAGTCGGCGCAAGATGTAGGCAAACAAAACGAAACCTCTCGTCACTTCTTTGTGTTTTCGGCACTAAGCCGATTGGTACCTCACCAAAAGGTGGCACCCAGAGTTCTGAGTGCCACCCTTTTCGGTTCAGGTGTTTCTAGAGTCTAAGACTCTAGAAGTGCCACTGCCAGAAGTTCCAAACTAGGTTTGGAGACAACGGAGCTGGCTTGATTCCCTTTAGCGCCGAGTTGATAGCTGTCGCTGCTGGGTGCTGGAAGATGCCTAGGGTAACCGCGTTTGAAGTTAGCTCCTTCTCAGCTGCAGCCTGAGCGGTTGCGATCTGAGTTGCAGTCAACTTGGTGCGCAGCTTCACTAGCTGGTCATCAACTGTTGAGTAGTTCCAACCCCAACCGTTCTGCGAGCCATCTGACTTGTAGATGTCAACGGTGCTGGCAGGGTCAGTTGAGGTAGGACACCAAGCGAAGAATCCAGCGTCGAACTTGCTGTCGTCTAGGTGACCACCCCAACCGGAGGTTCCGGTAACGGTTACATCGAAGCCAGCCTTAGCCAAAGCAGCCTTTACAAGAGCTGCTTCTGCCCCGCGACGAGTGTTGCTAGGTGAGCCCCAAAGCATGGTGACTGCAACTGAGTTGCTACCTGATGCTGCGCTTGGGTAGTACTTCTTCACTAGAGCAAGTGCGTCAGCGGTTCGTGACTCTTGGGTTCCGGCTGAATACTTAGCCGAGCCATTGTTCTTCACTACGGTGTTGTAGTTTGCTTCACCTGGAAGGGCGAAGACAGAGTTGACCACAACAGCCTTCGAGTTGATTGGCTTGATTAGCTTGTCGACGATTTCCTGACGTGGGTAAGCAAGTAGGAATGCGGTGCGAAGGTCTAGAGCCTTTGCCTTAGAGGCAGCAGTCTTGCCATCGGCGAATGGGCCAGTGTATGCATCCTTAGTTCCATAAGCGCCATCGGTGCGAACATCGACGTGCTCGAAGCAAGAGTTGGTTCCACCGATGACGGTTACGCCCTTGATCGCCTTTAGCTGAGTAACAGCGTCAGCGGTTGGCTGACCCTGGTAGGCGTCGATTTCCTTGTTCGCAAGCGCCTGAGCAGCAGCGGTTCCATCGGCAATCATCTTGAGGACGATGGTCTTGATTCCGCTGGTCTTTGGACCTGAGGTGTACTTCGGGTTTAGACCAAGGGTCACCAACTGGTCTGCAACTGCAGACTTAACCTGGTAGGCCCCGTTGCCAACCAGAAGCAATGGGTTGGTCGACTTGTTAACAGCCTTGATGTTGTAACCCGTTGACCAGATCTTGCCCATGTCCTTGAACGCTGGGGTGTTGTATGACTGGAAGTCAGCGAGGAACTTGGCCTTTGCAGCAAGGTTCTGAGCTGGGGTGCCAAGCTTCGTTGCACCAGCGGCAAGCTGACGAAGGGCGTGAGCCGGGCTTGGCCCAGGGCCGATTAGCTCCCAGTTAGGTAGGAAGTGGTCGTACTTGATGGTGACCGACATGTGGTCAGCACTTAGGGTTGGCAAACCGACTACCGATTCGTCATATGAACCCATGTAACCAAGTGAGTTAAAGACAGGAGTTGCATCTGCGTTAGCAGGGTCGCCCAAGCCAGCCTTCTTAGAGAATGCGCTGCTGGAGATGACGTGGCTTAGAAGAAGATCAACGCCGTCGATTGGGGTTCCGTCTGACCAGGCCTGACCCTTCTTTACTGTGTAAGTTACCTCGAAGTCTTTGTCTGCATTCTTGGTGATCTTGTATGAACCGAATGCGGTGTTACGGATCAAGTTCTTCTTGTCGTCATAGTAAAAGAAACCAGCGCTGGTCATGTAAACAACATCGGCGTTGATTGTCAGGTTTGTGTCTGGGGTGCCAGAGTTCAATGAAGTCAGAGCGTTACTTTCAACGATGACTACTGTGCTTCGAGTTGCTGCGCCAGCCGGTGCTGCAACTGCTGAGATACCAGCGATTGTCAGGGCACCAACGGCAGTAACAGCAAGGGCACGAACGAATCGTGTTGCTTTCATACAGTTCTCCTTTTCGGTTGAGCTCAGACGTCAACGTTCACGGTTTGTTCACCCATAAACACCGGCGCCTTCACCCGTGATGCTGAATACTCTACGCCTGAAAAGTAGAAGGCTTATCTAGAAAGTCCCTTTATAAAGAAAACGTAATCAGATGGCAACAAACGGACATAGTCCAGACACTCAAGGTCGCCCTGGTTCAAAGCCTGATAACTTTTAGATGTGTTCGGAAACGCACACCTTTTGCCATGAGTAGGGAAAGCCAGTGAAATTCTGGCGCTGACCCGCAACCGTGAATCGAAACGATCTTGTTTCGAAAGTCGGATTGCCTACCATAACAGCAAAGGACTCCTAATCACCGTCGAGGTCTACGGTCGGAGTCGATTGGTCACACACCTTTCGTCTTCGCACTCAGATCGCTTAAATGCGAAAGGTTCCAAATGTTTGGACCAAAATCTGGGTTGCGCTTGATTGCAGTTGCACTAGCAACGGCACTCACGGCAACCATTCCCACCACGAGCGCCACTGCCGCTTCAGAAACATACCCGAGCACCGTCAAGTTTCTTGCCGACAAGTTTGTCGGCGGAAAGGCGCTGGATGGCTTTACACCGGGCAAACCCGACTATGGGTTCACTCTCGAGGCCATGCTGCAGCGCAGAGCCGGCGGTCAGAAACTCACCGACCAGCTCATCGCGGTCAAGGCGGTTCTCGCCGACAGCACAATCCTCGCGAAGTCTGTGGTCATGACTTATGCCTATGGCACCGATAAAGCGATTAAACCCGGGCTCGCCGGCAAGTTCTTATTCGTTAGCTCAGTTCTTGGCGTTCCGAACGCACCACTTCGCAACGCAGTGATCGCCGACCTTAAAAAGGCAATTTCATCGAACGGCACCGTTAATGCTGCAGCGGGCAACACCTTCGACTATGCCTGGCTCGTAATGGGCCTCGCCGCGAATGGGCAGGCAAAACTCGCAAATCTGGTCGCGGTCAAACTTTCGTCAACCGAACGCCCAGATGGCGGGTTTGGGCTTGATCAGACCGGGGACATCACCAAGAGCTCACCGGACGCCACCGGCATCGCAATGCAGGCCCTGGCTTTGGCGAAAAAAACCGGAACAAAGACCCAGGCATCTCGCGAGCAAGCGGCCATGCTATCGGCAGCAAAATACCTTCGAGCTACGGCTGTGGGGTCAGACCACTGGGAAGCTTGGGGTGATGTCGACGTAAACGGAACCGCATACGCGGCAATGGGCCTAAAAGCTGCTGGCGCCAACATCGACGCAATTCAGAACTGGCTCAAAGCTCGGGTTGCCCCTCAGGGTGGCCTCGTGACCCCATGGTCAAATGGGTCAGGAGACACCTTTGCTACGGCGCAGGGCTACGTTCCACTTCTTGGACTCAGCTACCTGAACCTAACCCCAACGAAAAAGTAACGTGAAGCTGAGCATCAGGGCTACCCTGATCAGTTTGATCGTCTTGGTTGCGGTCGGCGCAGCGGTCAACCAATTCACTGGAAGCGCTTTTTTTGGCTCTCAGATTGCCCGCGGCGGTCAAAAGAGTGTGACCCTGGTCATAGATTTTGGTCCAAACTCAGGCCGCCCGACGGTTGTTAAAAAAATCGACCTCATGCCTGCGGACACAACCGGTTGGGGCGTTTTTGCGAAAGCCGGAATTTCGATTCAAGGAACCGATGAGTACCCTACTGGTTTTGTTTGCCGAATCGATGGCTGGCCAACGGTCGCGATGCAAAATTGCGAGTCCACTCCACTAAGCACGCAGGGGCACTGGGCCTACTTTGTGACTAACACCAAGTTCGGCGCGGGATGGCTGCTGAGCGGCCAAGGGGCGGCAATGCATAAGCCTGACTGTGGAAGTTTTGAAGGATGGCGCTGGGTCTCTCCCGCTGACGACTCGTCGAGCCAGCCACGAGTCGCTCCAGCGCTAAAGAGCTGTCATTGAAACCAGACTCCATAGAGGAAAAATGATTCGCAAATTCAAGGCCGGAAACATTCAGCCCGGAGCCTGGTGGCTTCTCGGCTTGAGTTTTGCCGTACTTGCGGGATCTAGTCGCAGCATCGGGCTGTTACTAAGCGTCATCGCAGCTTCGGTTTTGATTATTGTTTTGGCCAGAGAGAAAGCACCGTGGTCACAGTCGCTGCGCTTCTATTTTGTGCTGGGTTTAGCGGTTGTATTAATCCGAATCGCCTTTCGAATGCTCTTCAACTATGGCGCAGAAGACCCAGCTCCACTAATCAGCCTTCCGTTAATCGAACTGGATTTTGGCCTACTCGGAAAGGTCACCCTATTGGGAGGCATTGGGCCAAAGGCGCTACTTGCTGCACTCATCGACGGACTCAGAATGGCGGCGATCATAATTTCGATTGGGATGGCTAATTCACTTGCCAACCCGCGACGGCTGCTCAAGAGCACTCCCGGCGCCCTATACGAAATAGCGGCAGCGATCACGGTGGCACTCAACCTCGCGCCGCAGCTTATTCTGAGCGCTCAACGCGTTAGAAAAGCCCGTCGACTCCGCGGGCGAAGCAGGGGCCTCAGAGCGCTAAGTAGCTTGATCATTCCCACTCTCGAAGATGCCATCGATCAATCGCTTAGCTTGGCCGCCAGCATGGAGGCCAGAGGCTTTGGGCGCCAAGGCTCCTTGACCTCGGCCCAAAAAAGAATGGCTCGAGCCGCATCGCTGTTCTCGGTGTTGTCGGCATCGATTGGCTCTTATCTGCTCCTCGCGACCCCCCTAGTTGCTGCTGCTCTGTATCTGCTTGCTCTCACGGTTTTTGCCATGCTGACGACTTTGAAGATTACGAGCAAACGCAACCTAAGAACCAAATACTCACCCACTGTTTGGCAGCCCCAAGACTTCGTCATCCTTGGGTTGTGCCTGCTGGTGATAATCATGGCCACATCGAGGTGGTGGCAGTGATTGAACTTCGCAACCTGACCTTTGCATACGCCGAACTTGATTCACCCGTTCTGAAGCGAGTCAACCTCAAGATTTCGAGGGGCGAGTTTGTCCTCATCTGCGGCACCACCGGCAGCGGTAAGTCAACGCTCTTGAAGGCAATCAACGGGCTTGCGCCGCACTTTACCGGCGGCACAATCAGCGGTTCTCTATTCTTGGACGGCCTGGACCGAACGGGTTCAAGGCCCAATGAAATTTCTCACCTCGTCGGCTTCGTTAATCAGCAACCTGAACGGGCATTCGTAACCGACACGGTTGAGGAGGAGTTGACCTATGGGATGGAGCAATTGGGTTTCTCCGTCGCCCTAATGAGACAGCGCGTCACTGAAACCGCTGACCGGTTCGGACTAACCCAAAACCTAGCCACTCCCCTGGCCTACTTATCTGGTGGCATGCAGCAGAGAGTAGCGATCGCCTCAGCGATTGCAGCCGGCGCCATGATCCTCTTGCTTGACGAGCCGACTTCTGCTCTCGACAACGATGCAGCGGATGAGACCCTGCGGCTTTTGCACACTTTGGCTGCGGAACATGGAATCACGGTTGTCATCGCAGAGCACCGCATAGAACGGGTGCTTCCATTGGTCGGTTCAGTCATTTTGATTGACTCGGATGGGTCCGTGTCGAAAGCTGCCCCTCGTGAGCAATTTGGCAAGCGCCTCGATGGTCCAATCCCGGTGGTACTCAGCAGGATGCGTGGCTGGAACCCAATCGCACTTTCCGCCACCGAGGCTCGCGAACAGTGGAGCCTTGCTGGATGGGAGAAGTTTGATGCGGAACTTCGCAATCCAACGGTCGCCCAATTCGAGGACGCGGAAAGCCAAATTCTGGAGGAAAGTCCTGGGAGTTTCCAGACGCTTGAACTGACGCGTTTGCAGGCAAAGTTTGGCAACCTGGTTGCACTTCAACCAATTTCGCTAACCCTTTGGAGTGGGACCACCACTGTGGTCATGGGTGAAAACGGTGCCGGGAAGACAAGCCTCCTCTGGGCTGCTCTGGATGCCGCTTCAAATTATCGAGCTGCGATGATTCCTCAGGTTGCGTCAGATTTGCTGTTCCTTAAAACAGTTTCAGAGGAGTTGGCCGAAGCTGATAAGTACTCGGGTTCATCGCCGGGAACCACCGGAGAAATTCTAAGAACCCTGGTCGGACGAATCAATCCTCACCTTCACCCCCGAGATCTATCATCTGGGCAACAGCTGGCGTTAGTTCTTGCTATTCAAATCAACAAGGGGGCCGACCTGGTAATCCTTGATGAGCCCACCCGGGGTCTTGACTTTGCGGCCAAGCGCTCACTTGCCAAAATGTTGCGGTCGCTAACTAAAGAGGGCAAAGCTGTTTTGCTAGCCACTCATGACATCGAATTTGCCACTCTTGTTTCTGATTCGGTCTTGCTGTTGGAACGCGGCCATTTGGTCAAGCACGGCTTACCGCAAGAATTTTTTTGCCACGATGGACTGCTGCCGAGCCAGCTTGCCCTAATTAGTCAGCATGCTGGGTTGTTTAAAATTTCTCAACTGGGCGATTCCGGTAGTCAGCAAAGTTCGAACGAAGTTCGAGGTGGACGTCGATGACTAAGGAAGTCACTTCGAGACTGACGATATTTCTAGCCGCCCTAGCCTCACTCCTCGCCTTCACCTGGCCGCTGGTGATTGGCTCTGGCCAGCAAGATCAGTCGGCCCTGGCCCAGGGTGTATTTATCGCACTCATGCCACTCGTGATTATCGTGACGCTGGTTGAGTTTGCCGGCGGCGAGCTTGATTCCCGACGCATCGCTCTGCTTGGCGTGCTCATCGCCTTGAACGCTGTCATCCGCCTTCTTGGCGCCGGTGTCTCGGGTATCGAAACGGCGTTCTTCATAATCATTCTCGGCGGTTACGTTTTTGGGGCAGGGTTTGGTTTTATCCTCGGCGGTGCATCGCTTCTGGTGTCGGCATTGCTCGGCGCCGGCGTCGGGCCCTGGTTGCCATTTCAGATGATGGCCGCTGGTCTCATCGGCCTCGGCGCGGGTTTGCTTGGCCGTACTTCAAGCCGTCGCCCCACTCTTGACCCCCGAGCAAAAGGAAGGTTCGAGCGGCTGCAATTGATTTGCTATTCCGTTTTTGCCAGTTTTAGCTATGGCGCATTGATGACGCTTTGGAATTGGCCATTTCTGGCCGGCACCGGAAGCTCAATTTCATACGTGGCGGGTGCCTCACTTTTTGAGAATCTGTCGAGGTTTATCAAATTCGAGATTTTCACCGGCGGATTAATTTGGGACCTCGGCCGTGCGTCGACCACCGTTGCCCTCATCCTGGTTACAGGTCCGGCCCTGCTCGCCACGCTTCGCAGAGCGGCAAACAAGGCCGGATTTGTAACCGCTAGGGCTTAGAACAAAGGTAGAACTACAGCAATCTGAAGAGCAGTTGCAAGAGCTGCGATAACAATAATGCGGAAGTTCATCTTCCAGGTGTACTTTGCTTCACCGCGGGCTAGGTGCATGAGGAAAGCCACGACCATAGTTAGGGTCAGACCGCCAGCAGCGGCAACGCCAACCCACTTCGACCACTCAAAGTTAGTAACCCAGGCACCAAGCGGCCCGGCCAAGATGCCAATTGCGCCTAGAATTTCAAGCCACGCAACGGTGCGAGTGAAACCCATGTTGCCTTTTACCCAGGCCATTCCTGCGCCAACTAGTACATCTTCAGAAGCCTTAGCCTTGAAGGTGCCGGCTTTCCAGTAGGTGCGAGCAGTGATGACTGAAAAAACGAGTGCCGCGATGGCAAGAAAAATGTTCATGATTCCCTTATAAATAGTCTTGAGTTTCCGACGTTCCGGACTTACAGTTATTTAGTAAAGCACGGCTTGACTAGATAAGTCAAGTAGCCCTTTACTAATAGTGTCGCTAAGATTATCTGAGAGCAAGCAATCACCCAGTTAGAAAGGAACAGCAATGGAAATCACCGCACTTTGTGAACGTCAAGAAGACGGATGGCTAGTTGCCGTTCCTGAGCTAGACAACTTCCGAACCACAGTGAAGCGTTTAGACAAGGCCACCGAGCAAATTAAGTTGCTTGCCGAGAAAACAACCGGTGAATCCAAATGTGACATCGTGGTCAAGGTTGAGGCAGTCATGCCTGGCATCATCTGCGACATCGAGGCCGCACAGAACAAAATGCGCGAAGCCACTCGCCTGCAAGAAGAAGCCTCCAACGAAATTCGAGACGTAGTTGGCCGCATGCGCGATCAGGGCTTAACTATGCGTGACATCGCCGTTCTGCTAGGTGTTACGCCGCAGCGCGTTGCCCAGCTGGCTCCTTGCGTTGAAGTATCAGCGGCCGACGTAGCCTAAATAACCTGCTGCCGGTTAAAACCTAGACCCGCCAGGTCGGCAAACGCCAACCCAAAATAACCGCAAGCAATCGCAGCACGGTAATAACCAAAGCACCCACCGCCACGGACCAAAATGGCGTCCAGGAAAGTGCGTTTAACAAAACCACAAGCCAACCGCCAGCGAAAGCAATCACGGCGTAGGGCTGGTGGTCATTGAATGCGCGCGGGATCTCATTTACGACCACGTCGCGCAGCACTCCTCCAAAAACCGGGGTAATGACACCCATGACCACCGCAATGATCGGTGAGACACCGGCGCCGATTGCAATTTGGGTTCCACCGGCGGCAAAGATGCCTAGGCCGAGCGCGTCGGGCCACTGCATTGTCTTTTCGGTGAGTTCGATGTGCCGAGTTCGCATAAACACCAAAGCCAAGGCACACATAGCCAAGACCACCCAGATCCAGCCCTCATTCTCAACCCAGAAGAAAGGTCGGCGGTCGAGCAAAATGTCTCTAAGCGTTCCACCGCCAAACGCGGCCAAAGCGGTCACGATCGCCATACCAACCAGATCAAGTTTTTTTCGAGCAGCCTCGATCAGACCAGATAGGGCAAACGCCAGAGTGCCGATTATTTCGAAAGCCTGGGTTCCATAGCTAACCAGCCACTCCCCGACGCTCAGACTCATAGACTCAGGTCCGCGAGCGGAATCGCTCTCGCAAATCGCCCAGGCAGCAACTCATTGAAGTTGTCATTCTGCTCTTCAACCACGGCCTGAGCCGAGACCTCGTGACCGGCCCAAGCATAACTCTTGGTGGTGTGGGCGTCAGAAATCAGAGTCACGTCATAGCCCTTGTCTAGAGCCGCGTGAGCGGTGTGACGCACGCAGTTGTTGCTCTGGGCGCCACAAACAATCAGATGAGAGACGCTGAAAGCCTCGAGAATCTCATCCAAATTGGTGGCCTCGAATGAGCTTCTGAAGGTTTTCCGAATCATCGGCTCGCCTTCCAGCGGAATCAACTCAGACACTAGATTCCAGGTTTCCGAGTCAATGATCAGTTCCTCATCGGAATGTTGGACCCAGATAACCGGAATATGAGATGCGCGAGCACGCGCGACTGCGCTTTCAACATTATTGATTACTTCGTTGCGCTTATACGCGCCTTCAACGATTCCATTTTGAACATCGATGACGATCAGCGCGCTCTTGTCGCGGCCAGTAAGGGTGGTCATAATTGGAACCCTACTTTACTGGTGCGCCGAACTGGTTTGCACCAGCATCGCTGTCTTTTACCAGTTGAATTAGGAGCAGAATCCAACCGACGATTGGTAGAAAAAAGAAAAAGAACCAGCCGCCGGACTTATTAACATCGTGAAGGCGTCGCCAGGTGATGGCGAGTGAAGGCAGGAAGGTAGCCAGCGACCAAAGGTTAGAGAGAGTTGAACTCTGCTCGACGCTCCAGTCGCCCATCATCTCGCGGTGCCCTGGAGCGATAATGCCGATGGCAGTGCTTGCAAGTGCGGTAAACAGCACGGCATACCAATACTCGCTGCGTCGTGCGCGCCCCTTGAAGGTCACGTAGTTCTTGAAAAAACTCTTGATTGCATCAATGAAAGTCATAATCAGCTCCTTGGCACAACGATAACCCCGCACCCCCATCTCGGCCGTTTAAACAAAAAACCCACCATTGCTGGTGGGCTGTTTGTTATGGGATGACTCGTTGGCTTGTGTCTTGCGACACCGCCCTGGAGTGGAGATGGGGGGAATTGAACCCCCGTCCAATACAGAGTTTCTAGCTCTTCTACGGGTGTAGCTTCAATAAGGTTCTACTCGGCCCCGGTACTAGCTTGAAGCGACATAACCGACGGGCCCAGTCTTAGTTAAAGTCCCGAGCAGCCCTAAGGCATAACTACTCAGCGA
>CANGGL010000042.1 GCA_947453465.1 Microbacteriaceae bacterium
GTTCGAGGCTTCGACGTTTAGACGTAGCAACGGTTCGGTGTTCGAAGAACGAACGTTGAACCACCACCACTGGCCAGCTTCGGCAGGCTTGCCTTGCGCTGTGATGCCGTCAAACTCATCGAAGTCGGCTCGGTTGGCAAATGCCTCTCGAACGCGTGCCTTCGCGGCTGCGACATCTGAGACGGTCGAGTTAATCTCGCCGCTCAAGAAATAAGGGTTGTACTGTTTGGCAAACTCAGAGAGTGGTTTCTCCTGGCTTCCAAATTCAGCCAACACGTGCATGGCCGCCAACATTCCGTTGTCGGCACCCCAAAAATCTCTGAAGTAATAGTGAGCCGAGTGCTCGCCGCCGAAAATGGCGTTGGTTTCGGCCATTTTGTCTTTGATGAGTGAGTGACCAACGCGGGTTTTCACTGGCACCGCACCATCGGCTTCGATGACTTCGGCGACAACGCGCGAGGCAAGTAGGTTGTGCAGCACCGTGATTGGGGCACCCGGGTTGGTGCGCTTTTCACGGGCAATCTCACGACGGGCCACGATTGCAGCAACCGCAGATGGATTGACCGGGTCACCATTCTCATCGATTACGAAGACTCGGTCGGCATCGCCATCGAAGGCGAGACCGATGTCGGCTCCGTGCTCGACAACTGCCTGCTGAAGGTCAACCAGGTTTTTCGGGTCGAGCGGGTTTGCCTCGTGGTTAGGGAAGGTTCCGTCCAGCTCGAAGTACATCGGGATGATCTCGAGTGGCAACTTGTGAAGGTCGGTGCCGGTGCCGAGAACGGCAGGCACTGTCATGCCGCCCATACCGTTGGCCGCGTCAACGACGACCTTTAGCGGGCGAATGTCATCGAGGTTCACCATTTCGCGAAGGTAGCTCGCGTAGCGCACCAGGATGTGTTCTTCACGGAAGGTTCCCGGTTGCGACACCTCGGTCAGGCCTTCTGAGAGGTAAACCTTGGCGCGGTCACGGATTGCTGCCAGGCCGGTGTCGAGGCTGATGCCACGTGCGCCGGCCCGGGAAAACTTGATGCCGTTGTAGGCGGCTGGGTTGTGGCTTGCGGTGAACATGGCCGCCGGAGCCTGAAAGAGACCGGAGGCAAAGTAAGACTCATCGGTTGAGCAAAGTCCGATTGAAACCACGTGGGCACCGCGAGCCTGAGCACCGACAGCGAAGGCATCGGCAAATTCTGGCGATGAGTCACGCATGTCGTGGCCGACCACTACGTCTTGACCGGCTGCGCCTAGCTCATCAACGAAACCAGCGGCCAGCGCCGTGACGATTTCGGTGGTTAGCGCCGAGCCAACCAAACCTCTAACGTCGTAGGTTTTGACTAGTGAATCCCAATCGATGCTCATGCGTTCCGTTCTCAAAAGTTATAGGCACAAGTTTACCAGCGGAGGTCCTGAATAGACTTGACTCATGGCAGATGAAGCAGTTGCACGCGGGGCTTACCGCGACCGGCATGGGCGTGGTATTCGTCGCCCGGTGTTGAGCAACCTATATCGTCATGGCGAGACTAGGCAGGCATCTTTCGAGCAGATTGTGCGCTCCACCTGCGAGTTTTTGCAGGCGGCCTGGCCAACCGAACTAGCCGAACTGAATTGGCGCGTAATGGAGGCCCCCTCATTGCGCGAGGACGCCAGGACGGTTCGCCGCTGGGCTACCAAAAAAGCCGAGATGACGATCTTTATTTTTCGAGTCCCGATCGAGCGCATGGGGCATCATCGCCGAGCCGATCCGCTGCAGGAGCGCATGCACATCGAAGAGTATGTGTTTGCCGCTGTGGCTCACTTGTTAGATAAAGAACCCTGGGAACTGGTTCCTGAGCGTTACCGACCTAACTAACGAACCATCACGGCCACTTGGCCGCTCGCGTTTCGATAGTCGACCAGTGGAATCGCTGCGACGTAGCCACCAACATCAACAATCAAATTGGCCAGGATGGCCTTGCCGCTGCCCGAAACCTTCAGCTTGGAGCCTGGCGCAAACTTTAGAGTCAGCTGACCCGCGGCCGGAACCTTGAAGCTGGCAGGTGCCGAAGTGCCCTGGATCAGCTCTAGGTTCATTTCCGATGACCCCGGGTTCACAACACTCAGCTTTGAGATGCCCGAGCTTGGCACGGAGAAACCAACCTGTGAGAGTTGGCCGGCGGCTGCCCCCAGCCAGGCAAAGTCAACCTTTGGTTTCACGACTCGGTGAAGACGAATTGCGGCACCCACAGGAACATCAGACTTCAGAATCGCTACGTAGTCTCCATCGGCAAGACCGGTCAACGGAATATCGGTGGTCGCGCCGGCCGCAAGGGTCTGACGCACCACGGTTCCAAAAGTCTTGGCGTTAGAACCGACCACCTGAGCGGTCACGGTGGCCGCCTTCGAGCCGGGAACAAACACCCGCAGGGTCGGCACCAGGTCGGCAAATGCCGGGTCGGTCAACTTCACTGCATCAGCCGCGCCACGAATGAAGACGCCGGGGATGCTCTGGGTGGTTCCGAACGGCGCAGCAGGTGAGACGTAATCAACGCCACCGGCCGCTAGGCCACGAACGGTTTTCTGCTGGATCCAGGCTGCCACCAAGCCACCTCGGCTGGTGACGTGAGTACTGAAAGCCTTGGTTTTTGGCGCAACGCTGGCCAGTGGGACAACGGTGGTTTTGCCAGCGGCAACTGAAATGCCGGCTAGACCCGCACCGGTGACGCGGCCCTGTTCGTTGAAGATCTCGAGGCTAACGGTTGAATCCACCTTGGTGGCATTCTTCAAAATCAACAGTGATTCTCGACCAGCGCTGGTGTCTCCACCGATGAACCAAGTGCTGTTGCTTGGTCGCTCGCAGGCAGCTCCGGCGAGGCCAGCGAGGCCCTCGGCAGCTACGGTTTCGATTTGGTTGGCGTTGAGCAAGAGTGAGTTCTGCGCAGCAAATCCATCGGGGTCAACCGCGGTTAGCACGCTGCCCTTGATCACCATCGATGTGCCGGCCGGCCCACTGAAGTCGCTGTTAATCTCGGGTGCACCGATTGGCTCGAAGGCGCCCAACTTAGTGCCCGAGCTGCCCCCGGTTTGATAGACCCCACCGGGGCAAACCAGGCTGAGATCTTGAGCCTTGACCTTCAGAACCGATGCCTTCGGCAAGTCTCCGACGGTGAACTGGAACTTAGGGGCAAACCAAACCAAACCAAACAGCGCGGCTGCAACCGCGATGAGCGCGATGACTCTACGAATCACTGGGCGTCCTCCCCCGACTCAATAAAGATCTCTTCAGAACCTCGCCGGCGCGATGTTCGCGATGGAATCGCCAGCAGTAGGTAGCCAAGCAAAATCGCGACCTGAACGCCCTTGGTGATTGACCAGGGTGATGAATCAGAGACCTCGGTTGACTGTTCAACCGAGCGAACGCGCCACAGTCGACCAAAATCGGTTAGCCCGACAGCCTCCAGCTCGGAGGCGGAGTCGAGAGCCATTCCAAGTCCGGCCAACTCATCCGAGGTTCCGGCCGGAATCAGTAGGTAACCGATGTGCTCTTGCTTCAGGCGAGCGGCCAAAGGTGTGCCATTTGCAGAACTCAGATCGGCAACCAACTGGGCAAGTTTTGAGTACTTCTCGCTTGCCAACTTGGCGATCGAGAAACGATAAGCCAGGCTGACATCCTCGAAGTGAACGCCATCCCCCGCCGCCAGTTCGGCCGCAAGCCGCTTCCGCCCGGCGGCATCCGTGCTTGGGGTTAAAACCAGCAGTTTGAGAGTTGAACCCTGATCTGCCTCGGCGGCCACGATGGAAGGAACCACGCGACCATCGCTGAATTTCAAGTTAGGTGCTTGCGTGCCGGCGAGAACTAAACCGGGCAAGACCACCAGGGCCGCGGCCGCGGCTGTGATGACTCGGCGTGCGTTTCTTGCCGGAATGCCATCGATGGCAACCGCAGCAAGAATCGTGAGAATGAGACCGAGAGCGATGAGCGCCGGGGCCGGTGAGCCATTGACGGTTTCAAACTCGGCTTGACCGACGCCAACGGCTGGGAATCTAATCAGGGCAATCACATAGGCGCTGATGAGCGCAATGCCGGCGAAAACCCAGAGTGACAGCACAAGACCGATGCGCTTTCTGAGCAATGCCAAAAGTGCGAAGAAGACTAGCGGGGCCGAGGCGATTAGTTCGGTGCCACTCAAGAACGGAGCCGCCTGCGAACCCTGGGCGAGACCAGGGTCGGCCAGCAGCGCCAGCGGATGCGCCAAAGCCACCAGGTAATAGAGCGCGGTGGGCCCAAAGATTGCAAAGACTGGCAGTGCGATCCAGATTAGGTAACCAATGCGTTTGATTCTCACCAGCGTGAGCAGAGCGAGCCCGATTAGAAGTAGCGGCAGGATGCTCGGTGCCGATGCACCGATGATCGCCAGCAGTAAACCGGCGGTGGCAACCCAGGTCCAGGTTTGTGCAGAACTTTTTGTGATTCGCCCAATCTGAGCCACCCGAAGCGTTGCGATGGCCAGCCACGGCAGTGCCAAGGCGGCGATTAGTGCAGGCAGGCGCGCATCGAGCTGAGCCAGTTGGAGTGCCGGCCAGATGGCAAAACCTAGACCGGCGATGGCTCGAACCCATGCCGACTCAGAAACCTGAGCGGCCAACTTCCAGGCACCAAGGAATGCAAGTGGTTTGATGAGCAACAGCAAGACCGCTACCGAAAGGGAAGGTGCCCAGAACGTCAGGCCACCGAGTGCGGTGAGGACCCAGGCAAATGGGTCACTCGGAGCAAAGAACCCAAGACCGATGGGTTGGTAGCTAGCGCCGGCGCGAACAAATAGGTCCCACCAGTTAGAACTGAGCGGCAACAAACCATCGGCGGTTACGGCGACGTTCTTGGGCCACCAGGCAAAGCTGAGCGCGGTCAAACCGAGCATCCACCAGAGGCCACCGGAGGCAGCAAAACCCCTTTGAGCACCACCGTCAAGTGCAGCCGCGCCGCCTGCTTCGAAAGTCGCCAGGTTGTCCACCGACTCGGCGTATTCCTTGTCGGCACGTCTCGAAGCACGCACTTCGGCTCGGCTGGCCCGAAGGGTCTTGAGCGCGCGCGCAGGCAAACTCGTGGTGGTTTTAATTTTCTTGCGTGAGCTCAGCCGGCGACCAACCGTGAAATAACCCCAGAATGCTGCGGCGATCTCTGACCAGATCAACTCTGGGCGCTTGCGTGCAACTTGACCGATTGCTCGAAGCAGGCCAATCAGCGGCAAGAAGAACCAGTAGGCCAACGCGAGAGGCATGGAACCGTAGGCAAAACGAAGGTGAATGGCGGCACGACGAAGTGCCGTCTTCGGTGCCGCACCGAGCCACTGGCGGTCGCGCTGGCCACTGAGTGAAAGTCCGGCGTGCTGCACTCGGGCAGCAGGCACAACGATGACGCGATGGCCGGCTAGGCGAGCACGAATTCCGAAGTCAATATCTGCAGCCAGAAGCGGGGCCGATTCATCAAAACCGCCCAACTCGCGGAAAGTGGCAACCTTGACCAGCATCGCAGCCGTGCCAACGGCCATGACATCATCAACGTCATCATGCTGACCCTGGTCAAACTGGCCGTGGATTGGAGAAAACGGCGCACCGTTCGGTGTCAGCGTGAGGCCAAGCTGCCTGATGATTCTCGGGGCTTGCCACTGAACCAGCTTCGGGCCGGCAATGGCCACGGATGGCGACTTCTCGATTTCGGCCTCTAGAGCAGCCAAAGCCCCAGACTCTGGCGCGCTGTCATCGTGCAATAACCAGAGCCAGTGATTTGCTTGCTCTTGGCCTTCGAGAACGGCAGCGATCGAATCTTGAAGCGAGGAATCCCTTGCCACTTTGAGGTAGTCGAAGCCCGAGGCTGCCGCAATCTGCTCTGAGGCAAAGCCCTCACCGCTATCGACCACGATGATGCGGTCGGGTTTGCGAGACTGAAGTTGCAGTGCGTTGGCCGCGGCCGCTAAATAATCAACGGCATCATGGCTAACCACAACCGCGGTTATAAAGGCGTTCATGCCGGCTCTCTTGAGAAGTTGCGGCTGAGGATTGTAGTTAGGCGCGCTTCTTGAGCTTGCGACGCTCGCGCTCTGAGAGGCCGCCCCAGATGCCGAAACGCTCATCGTTAGCCAGTGCGTAGTCGAGGCACTGAGCCTTGACATCGCAACCGCTGCAGATGCGCTTGGCATCGCGAGTCGAGCCGCCCTTTTCAGGGAAGAATGCCTCTGGGTCGGTCTGCGCACAAAGCGCATCGGCCTGCCAGGCTAGTGGGTCACCCTCGGTGTCTGAGTATGCCCCCGCAACTCCAAGTCGAATTGGATCGATAAACCAGTTCTCTGGCACACGACTACGACTTTCCATAACTTTCACCCTTATCTCGAACCATTCAGACGCCTTCCGGCCCCCTGCTGAGGTTCGCGAAATACTTTCGTGGTTGTAATTACACCGTTGTAACTCGATGTCTGTCAAGTTGGCTTGTAACCCCGGGCGCGCCGTCGAACGGGCCGTTTTAAGCCCAAAAAGCGCGGTATTCTTAGGGACATGAGCGTATTAGTCACTGGCGGCGCAGGTTACATCGGTTCACATGTTGTCCGATTGTTACATCAGCGTTCCGAATCGGTTCTCGTTGTCGACGGATTGTCCAGCGGGCTTCGTGAACGCATTGGCTCCTCGGCCTTTCTACAGCTTGATTTAGCGGCACCCGGAGCCGAGGAAACCCTGGTTCAGGCCATGCGCGAACACGGCGTGACCTCGGTGATTCACTTCGCCGCACAGAAACAGGTAGGCGTTTCAGTTCAAGAACCTGAGTTCTACTATTCGCAAAACATTGGTGGCATGGCCAACCTTTTGAGCGCAATGCGCAAGACCGGTGTCGACCGTTTCGTCTTCTCTTCCAGCGCGGCGACCTACGGAATGCCAGACGTTGACTCGGTAAACGAGGACAGCGCTTGCAACCCAATCAACCCTTATGGGGAAACCAAGCTCATCGGCGAGTGGATGACAGCCAACGCAGCCCGAGCCTGGGGTTTGCGAGCCGCAAACCTTCGCTACTTCAACGTCGCCGGAGCCGGTTGGCCTGAACTGGCCGACACCGCGGTTATGAACCTGGTTCCAATTGTTTTTGCGGCCCTCAAAGCCGGCAAGTCTCCGATTGTGTTCGGTGACGACTACCCGACCGCTGACGGCAGCTGCATCCGCGATTATGTTCACGTTCACGACTTGGCCGAGGCCCACCTGAGCGCGCTCGACTACCTAGAGCGCGACCACCGCAGTTTCTCTACTTTCAATGTCGGCACCGGCAATGGCTCGAGCGTCTTTGAAGTCTTGACCGAAATCAAGCGCGTCACCGGCATCGATTTCGACATCGACATTCAGAAGCGTCGCGCGGGTGACCCACCGAGCCTCTGCGCAGATGTCACGCGCATCGAAGAGGAACTTGGTTGGAAGGCAAAGCAGGGGCTCAGCGAGATCATCGAGAGCGCCTGGTCGGCGATTACAGCGAGCTAGTCGCTAGGAAAGCGGTTCCGCTGCCGGCCAGCGAGAACTTTTTGGCGTCATCACCGATGAATGCGGCTTCGCCACGTCGAAGCACAACGCGTTCCTCGATGCTGTTACTGACCGCGATTTCCCCCGCGGTGCACAAAATGATGCTGGCGCCCGGAATGTTGAGGTCGGCCATGACCACTTCACCCGATAATTCTGCGCGGTAGAGAATGAAGTCATCCACCGGTGTGACAAATTCAAATAGACCCTTCGACAGCTCCCGGGTCTTCACCAGATTGACCTCGAATGGGGCAAAATCAAGCACGCGCTCGAGCTCAGCCACATCGATGTGTTTTGGTGTGAGGCCACCGCGCAGAACGTTGTCTGAAGATGCCATGACTTCAATGCCCAGCCCACTCAAATAAGCATGGATGTTGCCGGCCGGCAGAAACAGCGCCTCGCCGGGTTCGAGCCACACGTGGTTCATCAGCAGGGCGATGATGACGCCTGGGTCCCCCGGGTAAAGAACGTTTAGACGCGCGGCCAACTCAAATTGGGCCGACAGGTTTGCCTGGGCGGTCAACTCCGCATTCACGCCATCGAGGTTTCCCCGGCGGTTCATGATGTCTGAGAACAGGGTGCGAAGGCCGTCTTCACCGGCAAACAAAGTGAGCCAGTGGTTGACGATGCTCTTGAAACCCTCGGAAACCTCGGTTGGGTCGAGCATGCTCTCGAGTAGGTTTCGAATTTGCTTGGTCGACTTAAAACCGCTGAGCGCCTCAAATTCGCTAAGGGCAACGATCATCTCCGGCTTATGACGGTCGTCCTTGTAATTTCTATCACTCGCGTGCAGGCCGATGCCCGTCGCATTCTCGCGAGCAAAACCCTCGGCCGCCTGAGCCGAATTTGGGTGGGCCTGGATGGATAGCGGGGAATCGGCCGCAAGAATCTTCAAAAGAAACGGAAGCTGCCGGCCGTTGAGTTTGGCCACCAGTAATGTCGGCTCCTCGACAAGACGGGCCGGCGAACCCTCATGGGTTCCAAACCAGATTTCCGCCATCGGGCGGCCGGTTTCCTCGATGCCGAAATACTCGGAGATGAGAGTGCGCGAACCCCAGGCGTAATCACGCGCGGTGTTGGTGATCTTGAAAATCACTGCACTCCCATTTTCTTCGCTGCCAGAGGTAGCACTCTATCGATTTGGCTAACTAGCCCCAAAAGCAACTTAGCCTAATCGAGGAGAAATAGACTTGAGGCACTCACCTTTATAGAGAGCAATCATGAACGCACTGACGCAACCGATTCGCGTGATTTTCAATACACGCGAGAAGGGTTACCGGGCAAAAACCTGGGTTGCCTCGATTGCGATCTTCACTCTCATGGCCGGCGATGCGGTTCGATATTCAATCGGCTGGTATGGATGGGGTGCGGTTCTGGCGTTCATCGGCATCAGCTCGATGACCATGTTTTTCAAAAACCAACCAATGTTGACTCTTCGGGTTGTCCCTTGGCCGCTCTATGGCCTGTTGGCCTGGATGGGCTTGAGCACCGCCTGGTCCTACTACCCGTTCTGGACCGGGTTGGCTACGGTTTCGCAGATCCTGACCTCGTTGTTCGCCCTCTTTCTAGTCTCGCGCTTCAGTTGGCGTCACCTATTGCGTGTCTTCGCCAATGTGATCAGGTTTATTCTTGGTGCCTCGCTGCTGTTCGAGTTCGTCGCAGCGGTTTTCGTCCGCGGGCCAATCGCACCAATTTTCAAGAACTATTCCGGTGACAAACCGCCGGCGGCCGCTTTTTACTGGACCCAGGGCCACCTATTTTCGGGCACCCGCATCCAAGGAATCGTGGGCAACTCTAATTTGCTGGCGTTTGCAGCGATGCTCGGGCTGATCGTGTTTGCCGTTGAGTACGCGATTGTCGGCACCAGCCGGTGGATCAGCGCGATTAGCTTTATCGCCAGCGGTCTCTGTGTCTACCTGGCCAAATCTGCCGGCATCGGCTTTGCCCTGGTTGCGGTTGCCGTGGCCGCCCTGGTTTCGATCTTGGCCGAGGGTAAAGACCGCGAAACCAGACACCGCTACTATCGATTTACCTGGGCCGCCGCCGCAATAATCGGTGGAGTCGTCTTGTTGTATCGGGCTCAGGTTTTTGAGTTCTTCGGCAAGAGCCCAGACATGACGGGCCGCAGTGGTATTTGGAAGATTGTCCTCAAAATGATCGGTGAGCGCCCTTGGGCCGGCTGGGGTTGGATCAGCAACTGGGTTCCAGGCGTAAAACCATTCGAAGGCCTAGTGGTCATCGACCGCGTGCCTTATTACCAGGCGCACAACGCCTACCTTGACACCTGGATGCAGCTCGGTTTGGTTGGCCTGTTGCTCTTGCTTGGCGTGATTGTCTTAACCTTCATCAAGGCCTGGCGCCTTGCCGTGCGCCACACCAGCGCGCTCTATCTTTGGCCGGTGCTGACCTTTGTTGGTCTATTGGTTTGGAGCGCAACCGAGAGCCGCATGCTGATCGAAATCGGCTGGGTGCTGCTGGTGCTATTTGCGGTCAAGGTTTGGGAGCCCGAAGAAACTCTCGAACCTCGCGGACGAAGCCCTAAAAGAGTTCGTTTGCTCGCTCGAGGTCCTCTGGGAAGTCGACTTCAACAGCGTAAAGATCGCTGATGTCGACAGCCTTGAACTTTAGACCGTCTCGGTCAATTGCTAGTTCGATGCCGCGCTCGAAGTAATCCTGATCATCGACCTCGTTAAGGCGAGCAATCAAAGCGGCTTTGTCTTGGGTAGCTACATAGTTGATACCCACGGCTTCGCCAAGTGCCGGTTGAACCTGCTTGGACAACTGGTCGATGAATCCCGAAGAATCCAATGTGTACTTAACTTCTTCTTCGCTTACCTTGGCGGTGTTGACCACTACGAAAGACTGGTTGGCATCCATGGATTCGGTGATGCGAACTAAAACCTGAGGGTCGAAGACCACGTCACCGTTCAACCAGAGAACTCCGCCATCGCCTGACGCGCGAAGCGCCTTGAGAAGGCTCTTAGAGGTGTTGGTCTGGTCATAAAACTCGTTGTAAACGAAGGTTGCCCCTGGGAAGCGCTCGATGATTGCCTCGAGTTTGAAGCCAACGACAATCATCACGCGGTAGGTGTCACCGAAGGCAAAACCTAGGTTGTCCATCTGCTGCTTCATGATTGAGCGACCATCGCGGAGCTCGGTGAGTGGCTTTGGCAGTGGGCGGGCTAGGCGCGTGCCCATGCCAGCGGCGAGAATGACAACCTGTTTAGACATGGGTCAAGTCTATGGAATCACGAGCTTTTGCCCGACCTGAATCGAGTTTGCGTTCGTTATTTTGTTGGCGGTCATCAGGGCGGTTTGAGTCACACCAAACTTGGCGGCAACCTTGGTGAGCGTGTCACCGGCCACCACCACATATGAGGTGGGCTTGACGGCTGGGCTCGGGCTTGGAGAAGCAGTAGGTGTTGGCGAAACCGTCGGCCTTGGCGTGCTCGATGGAGTTGGGCTAGGGGATTTGGTCGGCGAGGCTGTCGGAGAAGGCGTCTTAGTGGCACTCGCCGAAGGGCTCGGAGTTGGGCTCGGAGTGACCGGCGTCGGCAAGGTTGCCGGGCCAATAACAATGCCACCGAGAACTGCCGGAGCCTTGGCGCCGACAACGAGGCGCTTGGCAAAGAAGGCGTCAACCGGGACGAGACCAAAGCGCTCGCCCTTGAGTTCGAGGTACTGCGCCATCGTGGCAATCAGGCGCTTCTTGCCGCCGGCAACCAGCCAGAGGGCCCGGTCAGGCGTGCGGATAAAGCGACCCAGTTGAACCGCGGCCTTGGGCAACTGAGCGCAAGTCA
>CANGGL010000043.1 GCA_947453465.1 Microbacteriaceae bacterium
ATCGCTTTACGGTATGGCTGCAGACTTCGACGAGAACGGCCAGTACAAGTACCCAGAGGGCTTCGACTCAACCACCAACGAGTGGAAGCCTGGCTTCGAGGAAGCTCGTGCCAAGTGGGAGACCGAATACGCCGAAGCTCACACCCGTTGGGAAGAGCACAAGAAGCAGGTTGAGGCAGCAAATGAGGCCGCAGCTAACCTTCCTGAGGCAGGCTCAGCTCCAGCAGCACAGGCCAGCTACTCAAGCGAATCAACCGAAGCGGGAACCCTTGCTTCTGACGAGTCACTTGCAGCTCTTCGCGACAAGCTAAAGAGCGCAGAGTAACAACTCTCAAAAAGAGGTCGCACCTTCGGGTGCGGCCTCTTTTGCTTTAACCGCCATAAACCGGAAGTCTGCTCCTTAAACTGGTCTCATGTATCTAGTTGGTCTCACCGGAGGAATCGCAGCGGGTAAATCCACTGTCGCAGCTCGATGGGCGAACCAGGGCGGCGTTGAGATTGATGCCGATCAGCTGGCCAGGGATGTTGTCGAACCGGGTTCGCCTGGCGCCGCGAAAATCCACCAGGAATTTGGGCCAGAGGTGTTTCGAGCGGATGGGTCGTTGGACCGAGCAAAGCTTGGGGCTATTGTTTTCAGCGACTCGGCGAAACGTGCCCAACTCGAGGCGATTGTGCATCCGTTGGTGAAAGCCAAGGCGCGAGAGGTGCTCGCTGAACTCCCCGAAAACTCAATTGCTATCTACAACGTGCCCCTGTTGGTTGAAGCATCGGTCGATCTTCCCTTCGACTTCGTGGTGACAGTAGAAGCACCGGTTAAAAACCAGATCGAACGACTTACCAAGATTCGTGGCATGAGTGAGGACGAAGCCGCCAAGCGGGTGTCTTCACAGGCGAGCGCTGCGCAACGAGCCAACGCCGCAGACGTAATTTTGAACTCCAATCAAGACCTCGAGCACCTTCTAAAAGACGCCGATTCGCTTTGGCTTCGCATCCAACGGGAAGCATTCGAGAAGCATTCCGCTTTAGATAAGTAATGGAAGCCACTAGATCTTTTGCACCCTTTGAGGTCATCAGCGAATACACGCCATCGGGTGACCAGCCAACGGCAATTGCCGACCTTGCTCAGCGCATCAAAGCCGGTGAAAAAGACGTGGTTTTGCTCGGTGCCACCGGAACCGGAAAGTCGGCGACCACCGCCTGGCTCATCGAAGCGGTTCAAAAACCAACCCTCGTGCTTGCGCACAACAAAACCCTGGCGGCACAGCTAGTCAACGAATTTCGCGAGTTGTTGCCGAATAATGCGGTTGAGTACTTCGTCAGCTATTACGACTACTACCAGCCAGAGGCATACGTAGCCCAGACCGATACCTTCATCGAGAAGGACTCCTCGATCAACGAGGAAGTTGAGCGGCTGCGCTACAAGGCGACCATGAGCTTGCTGAGCCGTCGCGACGTTGTGGTGGTCTCGACCGTGTCTTGCATCTATGGCCTTGGCGCCCCAGCCGAGTATTTGAATCAGTCCGTTGCCATTCAGGTGGGTGACCGTCTAGACCGAGATGCACTCATCCGCAAGTTTGTAGACCTGCAGTACAAGCGCAACGACATCGATTTTTCTAGAGGCAACTTCCGCGTCAAGGGTGACACCATCGAAATAATCCCGGTTTATGACGAGCTCGCCACTCGAATTGAGTTCTTTGGAGATGAAGTCGAGGCAATTTACTCACTCTCACCACTAACCGGTGAAATCGCTCGCGAAGAAAAGACCGTTGCCATTTACCCGGCTTCTTACTACGTTGCCCCGGTAGAGCGAATGGCCAAAGCCATGGAAGCCATCGAAGAAGAACTCGTCTGGCGAGTGAAAGACCTTGAAAGCCAGGGCAAACTCCTAGAGGCTCAGCGCCTCAAAATGCGCACCACCTTCGACCTTGAGATGATCAAGGAACTTGGATTCTGCAGCGGTATCGAGAATTATTCGAGGCACATCGATGGCCGCGGACCAGGGGAGGCTGGCGCCTGTTTGCTCGACTACTTCCCGGAAGACTTCCTAACCGTTATCGATGAATCCCATGTCACCGTTCCTCAGATCGGTGCGATGTACGAGGGTGACTCAAGTCGCAAGCGAAACCTGGTCGAATACGGCTTCCGCTTGCCTTCGGCCATGGATAATCGACCTTTAAAGTTCACCGAATTCCTCGATCGCGTTGGCCAAACCGTCTACCTCTCGGCGACCCCGGGCAAGTATGAGATGAATCTCGGCGCCGGCGTCGTCGAACAAATTATTCGCCCGACCGGCCTGATTGACCCCGAAATTGTGATCAAACCAAGCAAGGGTCAAATCGATGATTTGCTCGAGGAAATCAAGGTTCGAGCCGAACGCGACGAGCGTGTCTTGGTCACCACGCTAACCAAAAAGATGGCCGAGGAATTGACCGACTTCCTGACCGAAGCCGGCGTCCGAGTTCGCTACCTACACAGCGATGTCGACACTCTTCGCAGAGTCGAATTGCTTCGCGAACTTCGCTCCGGCGTCTTCGATGTCCTGATTGGTATCAACCTCCTACGTGAGGGTCTCGACCTTCCCGAGGTTTCGCTGGTTAGCATCCTTGACGCAGACAAAGAAGGCTTCCTTCGCTCATCAACATCACTGATTCAGACCATCGGTCGTGCGGCTCGAAACATCAATGGCCAGGTGCACATGTATGCGGACAAGGTGACCGACTCGATGGCTCGGGCAATTGATGAGACTAACCGCCGTCGCGAAAAGCAAGTTGCCTACAACCTTGAGAGGGGTGTTGACCCTCAGCCGTTGCGCAAAAAGATTGCCGATATCACGGATCAAATTTTGCGCGAAGAACAGGACACCGCCGAACTTCTAGAAAAGGCCAAGGGCAAGCGCACACCTAGCGGTAAGAGTGCAGTACCGATGAAGGGTCGCAAGGGCATCGCCGGAATGGCTTTCGATGAGATCCTCTCGGTCGTCGTCGACCTCGATGAGCAAATGAAATCGGCCGCCCGCGAACTGAAGTTTGAGTTGGCAGCCAGACTCCGCGATGAAATATCAGAACTGAAGCATGAGCTTCGTCAAATGGAAAAAGCCGGTCACGTTTAGGCGTTCGGCACTAATCAGCAAGGTTAAACTTTCACAGTGTCTATCAGCCAGATCCACCACGAAAATAAGCTCATCATCAAGGGCGCGCGCGTTCACAACCTCAAGAACCTCAATCTCGAGATTCCCCGCGATTCGATGGTGGTCTTTACCGGCCTTAGCGGTTCGGGCAAGTCTTCGCTTGCTTTCGATACGATTTTCGCCGAGGGCCAACGTCGCTATGTTGAATCGCTTTCTGCCTACGCCAGACAATTTCTTGGCCAGGTGGACCGCCCAGATGTGGACTTCATCGAGGGCTTGAGCCCGGCTGTATCAATTGACCAAAAGTCAACCAACCGAAACCCTAGATCAACCGTCGGAACCATCACCGAAATTCACGACTACCTTCGTTTGCTCTGGGCTCGAATCGGCACCCCGTTCTGTGCCGAGTGTGGCGAAAAGATCATCAAGCAGAGCCCTCAGCAAATTGTGGACCAAATCCTTGAGTTCCCAGAGGGCACCCGCTTCCAAATTTTGGCTCAAATTGTGGACCAAAAAAAGGGAGAGTTCGTCGACCTGTTCCGTGACCTAAACGCTCAGGGTTATGCCCGTGCGGTTGTCGACGGGGAAATTGTTCAACTGGCTGAAGCCAAGCCATTGAAGAAGACCTTCAAGCACGATATCTCTGTGGTGGTAGACCGCCTGGTAATCAAGCAGGACATCATCGGCCGCCTTGCAGACTCAGTCGAAACCGCACTCAAGCTTGCCGACGGCCGAATCATCATCGACTTCGTCGATATCGAGGCCGGAGCGGCCGGCAAGACCCGTGTTTTCAGCGAAAAGATGAGCTGCCCGAATGAGCACGCTCTCAGCCTCACCGAAATCGAACCACGCACCTTCTCGTTCAACGCCCCGTTCGGCGCTTGCCCAACCTGTTCGGGTCTAGGCGTTAAGCAGGCGGTAGATGCCGATTTGATCATCGGCGACCCAGACGCCAGCATCAACGGTGGAGTTATTCTTCCTTGGTCAACGCAGGGTAAAGGCCTGTTCCACTACTTCTCGAGAATGCTTGAGGGCTTGGCCGATGATCTAGAGTTCTCGCTAGACACTCCTTGGAACAAACTCCCCGAAGAAGTCCAGCAAGCCGTCCTTTACGGCAACAACTTCGACGTTCAGGTCAAATGGAAAAACAAGTATGGCCGCGAACTTCGTTACACCACCGGATTCGAGGGTGTTCTAAGTTACATCGAGCGAAAGTATCTCGAATCGGAGAATGACTACGCGCGTGCGAAGTGGTCTGGCTTCCTTCGCGAGATTCCTTGCCCGGCCTGTAACGGACAGCGATTGCGACCTGAGGTTCTGGCTGTAAAGGTGTTCGAGAAGTCGATTGCCGATGTTGCCGCGATGAGCCTCGGCGAAGCCGTTGAGTATTTCGAAACCATCCAGCTCGACGAGCGAGATGTAAAGATTGCCGCTCAGGTTCTTCGCGAAATTCGCGCCCGCCTAGACTTCCTGATCGCAGTGGGGCTTGACTATCTAAGTCTCGAGCGTGCAGCCGGCAGCCTTTCCGGCGGTGAGGCTCAGCGAATCCGCTTGGCTACCCAAATCGGTTCCGGCCTAACCGGCGTGCTTTACGTTCTAGATGAGCCGAGCATCGGGTTGCACCAGCGAGACAACCGCCGACTCATTGACACGCTCATCAAGCTGCGAGACCTTGGCAACACCCTGATCGTTGTCGAACACGATGAAGACACTATCAAGGCATCAGACTGGGTGGTCGACATCGGCCCGGGCGCCGGCGTCAACGGCGGCGAAGTGGTTCACAGTGGCCCTTACGAGGCCCTGCTAAAAAACCAAAAGTCACTAACCGGTGCATTCATGTCTGGTCGCGAGAAAATCGAGACTCCGAAGAAGCGCCGCTCAATTGACCCTCAGCGCAAAATCAAGGTGGTTGGGGCCCGCGAGAACAACCTCAAGAACGTAGATGTAGAGTTCCCTCTAGGCACATTGACCGCGGTTACCGGAGTTTCGGGATCAGGCAAGTCTTCGCTGGTCAACGATGTGCTCTACGAAGTTTTGGCTAACGCCCTGAACGGAGCAAAGGGCGTCGCCGGCAGGCATACCCGAATCGAAGGACTAGACCAGCTCGACAAGGTCGTCCACGTCGACCAGAACCCAATTGGTAGAACGCCGCGCTCAAACCCGGCCACCTACACCGGTGTCTTCGATCACATCCGCAAACTGTTCACCGAAACCGCGGAATCTAAAGCGCGCGGTTATCAACAGGGTCGATTCTCGTTCAACGTAAAGGGTGGCCGCTGTGAGTCTTGCAGCGGTGATGGAACCCTTCGCATCGAAATGAACTTCTTGCCAGATGTCTACGTTGCCTGTGAAGTTTGCCACGGTGCACGATACAACCGAGAGACTTTGCAGGTTCTCTACAAGGGTAAGAACATTGCCGAGGTGCTCGAGATGCCGATTGCCGAAGCAGCCGAGTTTTTCGCTGCCATCACATCAATCGCACGCTACCTTCAGACACTGGTTGAAGTTGGGCTCGGTTATGTTCGTCTCGGTCAAGCCGCGACCACGCTTTCGGGCGGCGAGGCTCAGCGAGTCAAGTTGGCCACCGAACTGCAGCGTCGTTCAAACGGCCGAAGCATCTATGTCTTGGATGAACCGACCACCGGGCTTCACTTCGAAGACGTTCGCAAGCTGCTATTGGTGCTCAACGGTTTGGTCGACAAGGGCAACACGGTTCTCGTGATTGAACACAACCTCGATGTAATCAAGTGCGCCGACTGGGTTATTGACATGGGCCCTGAGGGCGGTTCCCGAGGCGGCGAGGTCGTCGCGATTGGAACACCTGAGCAGGTCGCTAAGAACTCGAAGAGCTTCACCGGTGGATTCCTCAAGGAAATGCTTTAGTCCATGGCAAACGAGCTCTCGTTCAGACCTAAGACGGGGGAGATCCCAACTGATCCTGGAGTCTACCGATGGCTTGACGCTAACGGACGAGTGCTTTACGTTGGCAAGGCAAAAAACCTTCGTGCCAGACTGAGCAACTATTTTGGCCCATTGGACAGCCTGCACGAGCGCACTCGTCGGATGGTCACTTCGGCAGCCGACGTGACCTGGACCATCGTCAAGTCTGAATACGAGGCTCTGCAACTAGAGTTCATGTGGATCAAGGAGTTCGACCCTCCGTTCAACGTGAGATTCAAGGATGACAAGTCCTACCCATACCTCGCCGTTTCGGTCGGCGAGGCGTTTCCGCGGGCCTTCATAACCCGAAATCGAGAGATGAAGGGCGTCAAGTATTTTGGGCCCTACACCCAGGCCTGGGCGGTTAGAGAGACGCTCGACACACTGCTCAAGGTTTACCCGGTGCGCAGCTGCACCAAAGGAGTTTTCAACCGCGCTCAGTCAAGTGGCCGCGCCTGTCTTCTTGGTGATATCGGCAAGTGTGCTGCGCCGTGCGTTGGGCGCGTAGACAGCCAAACGCACAAGAAAATTGCCGCCGATTTCGTCGACTTCATGGGTGGCGGTGACACCAAGCACGTTGAAGTCCTTCGCCGAAGAATGTTTGAGGCCAGCGAATCTCAGCAGTACGAACTTGCAGCATCGCTTAGAGATGATGTCGGAGCACTCGAGGCAGTTCTCGAAAAGAGCACTGTGGTGTTCAGTGATCAAACCGACGCCGACGTATTTGGCATCGCCGATGATGAGCTAGCAGCGGCAGTTTCCCAGTTTATCGTGCGCGGTGGTCGAATCCGAGGCGTGAGGGGCTGGGTGGTCGACAAGGAACTCGAACGAGACCTCTCCGAACTGGTCGAGTACGTCATCCAGAATGTTTATGCACCAATCGATGGAGCCGAGCCTCAAGAGGTGCCTCGCGAGGTCTTGGTGCCGGTAATTCCGAGCGACGCGAAGGAACTCGGTCACTGGCTGTCTGATCTTCGCGGTTCAAAGGTTGACCTACGCGTTGCCCAGCGCGGAGACAAGGCGGCTCTGGCAGCGACCGCACTCACCAACGCCAAGCATGCCCTCATGCTCTACAAGACCAGACGCAGCGCCGACTTTACTGCGCGTGCTGATGCTCTCGCCGGCATTCAGAAAAACTTGCACCTGACCGAAGCTCCGTTGCGAATCGAATGCTTCGATGTATCACACCTCGGCGGAACCGGCGTGGTGGCCTCGATGGTGGTCTTTGAAGACGGCTTGCCAAAGAAAGACCATTACCGCCGGTTCAGCATTGAGAACACTACCGATGACACCGACTCGATTTACCAAGTGCTCAGCCGCCGTCTGAAATATCTGAAGGACCCACTCGCCGAAGAAGTCGAATCCGATGAGGGTTCCACATCGAGATCAAAATTTGCCTACCGCCCATCGCTGCTGATTGTGGACGGTGGTTTACCCCAGGTGAATGCGGCGGCCCGGGCCATTCGCGATTCGGGTGTCGAAGGCCTTCACGTGGTCGGTTTGGCAAAGCGTCTGGAAGAAGTTTGGGTTCCCGGCGAAGAATTCCCAGTCATCTTCCCGCGCGCAACCGATGAACTCTTTTTACTTCAGCGAATCCGCGATGAGGCACACCGCTTCGCTATCACCTACCAGAGACAGAAACGTTCATCCAGCATTGCAAGCACACTGGTTGAAATTCAGGGTCTAGGGGAGAAGCGTGTGAACGCTCTGTTGAAACATTTTGGTTCCGCCAAACGTCTCAGAATTGCCACTGCGGATGAGATTTCCTCAGTGGCCGGTATCGGCCCAATCCTGGCTCAGCAGATTGTTCACAGTCTCGAAACGTAACTGTTTCCATCGGCGTGTCGCAAGGCACTAGACTCTTGTTTGCTCCCGAGTTCTAGGGAGACACGCCGAGGGTCACGAGTCGAAAGGGGATCGAACTTGAACCAAGAAAAAAAGCACGAACTTCTTATCGTGACCGGTATGTCTGGAGCCGGCCGTTCCACGGTAGGCAACGCTCTCGAAGACCTTGGTTGGTATGTGGTTGATAACCTGCCACCGCAGATGCTCGGCCCGGTTGCCGACCTATTCACCGAGGCAAAGACACCGCTGCCAAGATTGGCGGTAGTCATCGATGTGCGTGGTGGCGAATTCTTCACCGAACTCGAAGCCAACCTGTCATCAATTCGCGAACGCGATCTAAACTTGCGAGTCCTATTTCTAGAGGCCACCGACGCCGCTTTGGTGAAGCGCTTCGAATCGGTTCGACGACCACACCCACTCCAGGGCAACGGCACCATCCTTGATGGCATTGGCGCAGAGCGCAATCAATTGCTTAGCCTGCGCGAATCGGCCGATGTGATCATCGACACCAGCGACCTAAACATTCACCAGCTGTCGAATAAGGTTTCAGATGGTTTTTCCATCGATAGTGACCAGCGACTTCAAATTACCGTGATGAGTTTTGGCTTCAAGTACGGTCTCCCATCCGACGCCGATTTGGTTGCCGATGCGAGGTTCCTTCCGAACCCGTTCTGGCAGGAAAGCCTGCGGCCATTCACCGGGGAAGACCAGTCGGTTAGCGATTTTGTTCTCAGCCAAGAGGGCGCCGAAGAATTCGTCAACAACTATGTCTCGGCCCTGAAACCGGTGCTAGCCGGCTACCTTCGCGAAAACAAACGATACGCAACCATCGCAATTGGTTGCACCGGGGGCAAACATCGATCGGTGGCGATCAGTCGCCGCATCGCCGCAGAACTTGAAAAAATGCCTGACGCAGCCGTCAGCATCAAACACCGCGATTTAGGCAAGGAGTAAAGCGATGGCGCTTACTGCAGATGTAAAAGACGAGCTAGCTCGCATCGAAGTTACCAAAAGTTCGGTTCGAGTCGCAGAATTGTCGACCATTCTGAGATTCACCGGGGGACTGCACCTAATCTCCGGTCGAATCGCAATCGAAGTTGAACTCGACACCGCGCAACTTGCACGCCGAGTTCGAAAGGACCTCGCCGAACTTTTCGGAATCGAAAGCGACCTTGCCATCATTTCACCAAGCGGCATCCGCCGTACCAGCCGCTATCAGGTTCGCGTGGTCAAGCAGGGAGATGTGCTTGCTCGACAGACCGGTTTACTTGACAGCCGTGGCCGTCCGGTGCGCGGACTCCCGGCAACGCTAGTCTCTGGTTCGGTAGAAGAAGCTCAGGCAGTTTGGCGTGGCGCTTTCTTGGCCCACGGTTCACTGACTGACCCTGGTCGGTCTGCGGCACTAGAAATCACCGCTCCTGGCAACGAAGCGGCCATGGCTTTGGTCGGGGTTGCCCGCCGGCTTGGCGTGATCGCGAAGGCTCGCGAAGTTCGCGGCGTCTACCGCGTGGTCATCCGTGAAGGCGAAGCCATCGCGACTCTACTAACCCAGATCGGCGCACACACTCAGGTGCTGCGCTGGGAGGAAATGCGCCTGCGCCGCGAGGTTCGAGCCACCGCCAACCGCTTGGCAAACTTCGACGACGCTAATCTGCGCCGATCAGCACAAGCTGCCGTTGCTGCCGGTGCACGCGTTGAGCGCGCCCTAGAGCTACTCGGCCCTGGCATCCCAGACCACCTGCGCTATGCCGGAGAGCTTCGACTGAAGCACAAGCAGGCCAGCCTCGACGAACTCGGTCACCTATCTGACCCACCGATGACCAAGGATGCGATTGCCGGTCGAATTCGTCGTCTACTTGCAATGGCAGACAAGCACGCCGAAGACCTAGGCCTGCCAGCAACCGACGCGTTTCTACCCGATGACCTCGAGGAATAGCGGAATAATCACCGCCTCAAACAGACTGAACCTTTCAACACCAACCAAGGAGCAAATAATGAGCAAGTACGTTCTTCCAGAACTTAACTATGACTACGCAGCACTCGAGCCAAGCATCTCGGCTCGCATCATGGAGCTGCACCACTCAAAGCACCACGCGGCATACGTTGCCGGCGCAAACGCCACCCTCGACCTACTTGAAGAAGCCCGCGCTAAGAATGACTTCACCTGGATCAACAAGTTGCAGAAGGACCTTGCCTTCCACCTTGGTGGCCACGTAAACCACTCGATCTTCTGGAACAACATGACCGCTGCCAACAGCGACCGTCCAGAAGGCGAACTAGCCGCAGCCATCAACGAGTTCTTCGGTTCATTCGAGGCCTTCCAGGCACACTTCAACGCCTCGGCAATGGGCATTCAGGGTTCGGGTTGGAGCTTCTTGGCTTGGGACGTAGTCGGCAAGCGACTGATCATCGAGCAGCTATACGACCAGCAGGGCAACGTAGTTCCAAGCAGCGTTCCACTGTTGATGCTCGACATGTGGGAGCACGCCTTCTACCTTGACTACGTGAACGTCAAGGGAGACTATGTAAAGGCGTTCTGGAACATCATTAACTGGGCCGACGTCCAGGCGCGTTTCGCAGCAGCACGCGCGTAAAAAACACGGAATACTGCTAGTCTGAGACTAGTTTTTCCACCCAACGGCGCGTGGTGAATCACCAAAAATCATCAAACCAAAATCACGCGCCGTTAGTGGCGCCCAAACCATTTGGAGAACTAAGTGGCTATTCGTGTTGGCATTAACGGTTTCGGCCGTATTGGACGTAACTATCTTCGC
>CANGGL010000044.1 GCA_947453465.1 Microbacteriaceae bacterium
CGGCGAGCGATAGCAGCGCTAGCCCAATTCCCAGAGGCGCTATTGAGCCCCGCGAATCTTGAAGCGGTAACTTCCCGATTGATGCTTGAAATCCAACTTTCACCGCTGCATCACTCCCGTTGCACTCGCCTTGCCAATCTGGGTTTTGAGTCGAATGAAAGCGCCATTGTCCTCGCACAGCCCCGGATTACAAGACATTTCTAACTTGATGCGGCCAGTATCAATGCGGTACTCGGTGGCCAATGCCATCGCGGTGGCCTGAGGTTCCACGTCAAGAAGTAGGTATGAACGCAGCGCATCTCGCGTGATTGCCTCGGCAGCCAACTGATCGTGCTGAACCGATACCAGTTGGCTGACCAATACCAGCAAGGGCACCTGCAGCAGAACCCCAAAGCCAATCAGGTCAATTACCGCCGAACCGCAATCATCAAGCAAATTCATAAGACATAATCCTGATTTCATTGCAGTTCACACACAGCTTGGCCATCTTCACGGATGGTGAGGTTGGAGTTGAGCAAGCCCAGACGCATAGGTTTCAGAGTCACTGCCACACGAATGATGCACGTCTCCCCCTCGGTTAGCTGGTCTGCCGTAACTGTCGGTTTGAAAATCAATCCGAGCTCGGCAGACAGTTGCTGCAACGCGCGTTGACGACCGGCCTTGGCGTCCTGATCGGCTAGCGCGGCGAACCTCGCCGCCTCGATGGCAACGTCCTGGGCGACGTTTTTGGCATAACCGTTTATCGCAACACCCAAGACGCTGAGACACAACAGAATCAGCGGCACGGAGACCAGGATGAAGTCAACCGGAGCCGAACCCTTAGAACGCGACAACTTTGTTCAACGCCTGCTCAAACACTCCCTTCAGGGCTGGCCCGGCGACTGACCACATCAGTACCACCAGACCAGCCGTCATCAAAGTAATCAAAACCCAGCCGGGTACATCACCGGATTCATCGCTTAGTTGAGTTTTATTCATGGGTTTCCTCCTATAGATAGTTGAGATTCAAAAGCTGCAGACTCGGGTAGATGGCAAAAAGAACAGTCACCGGCAAGATCAGGAAAACAAGTGGAATTAGCATTCGAGTTTCGTTGCGACCTGCCTGCCTGAGCAGGTCGTTCCGAATCTCAGCTCGGGCACTTGCCGCCTGCTCACGGAGGAGTGTTGCCAGCGGGCTGCCCCGCTTTATGGACAGCGATAACTTATTGGCAAATTCAACTACCTGACGCTGCGGTAAACGTTGCCCGAGCAGTTTCAGTTCTTCGTCGAAAGCACCGCCCAGCTCAAGTGACATAAGAATTGATTTGAGTTCCGTTGCTAGCACTCCGTTAGCCCTGGGGACAACTCGAATAAAGGCCGCGAACAGACCATCACCGGCGGTGAGCGAGACCGCCATCAATTCCAAAATCTCTGGCAACTCATACAAAGCCGACCGCAACCGAGCCTTGGGTTTCATCGCGACCGAAAACCGCTCAAGCAAAATCCTGAGGCCAACCATCGAGACCCCGGTAACCCCGGAAGGCGGAGCCAGGCGGTCGGTCAAGCTCTTGCGCCCAAAACCGAGTGCCCCGCTAGCTGTCAGGATTCCGCCCATCGAGAGGGATGCGCCCAAGACCATAGCAATCATCATGCAAACACCCGCGGGCTGCCGTTTAGCCCACCCAAAAAACCAATTAGTCGATACGCGAAGATCGACACTACAAGACCGACGAAAAGAATCAGCGAACCTGCCGGGCTTGCATAAACCACCGAATTTTCAGGTCGAGTCGATAGCATCCCAACGATTAGCCAGGGTGCCGCCACGGCTAGTTTTGCAGTTCCTGCCACCCAACCTTGCTTTGATTCCAGTTCACCCCAAAGCGCCAACCCCTCACGAGTCATTTGCGATTGGGACTTCAACGCACTAACGTACCCTTCACCCCCAGCTTCAATGACAACCTTGGTCAGTTCTATTAGGCGGTCGGCGTGCACCTCGCCCAAGTCAACTTTGAGTGCCTGCAGAGCCTCCAACATGGTTTTTCCTGAGTCAAACCCCCGAATTAACTGAGCAAAATACGGGCGGAGCGCCAGCGGACCTTCCTCCGCGAGTTCAGCAAAACTCTCAGGGATGGAAATTCCGGCGGCGGCTGCGGAAATCAATGAATCGATCACTTCAGGCCAGAGAGAGGCTAAGGCCTTCCTTCTCGCTTTGGCGCGTAGGGCGAGCATTTCAAGCACGAAACCAAAAGTCCCAACGCTGAGGCTGAAACCAAAGGCTGGTATTCCAGCGGCGGAACCAGCAATCGCTCCAATTGCCAGCGAAACCAATAGAGCAAATATAAGGACATTCAAGGCACCAAATTTGGCTAGCCCGGCGCCTTCCAACGTCGATCGGTACCAGCGCAACATCAGAGGACCACATGTTCTGTGGTCAAGGAGCCGCCGTCTGCACTAACCTCAAGAATCTCGGATACGACCCTGAAACCATCAGAATTCAACTCGCAATGCACCACTAAGTCGATGCAGGAAGCCACGGTTGGAATCACAAAGGAGCTCGAAATGTTCTGCCCGGCCAACAGCGGAAGAGTGCAAATCTTCGCGATGGCATCCTCGGCTGAGTTTGAATGAATCGTGCAGATGCCAGGCAGGCCTGAATTCAGAGCAATGAGCAAATCGAGAGCCTCCGCCTCGCGGACCTCGCCAACAACGAGGCGAGTTGGGCGCATTCGAAGAGCTTCTTTGATCAACCGACGCAAACTCACTTCGCCGACGCCCTCTAGATTTGGCTGCCGCGTCTGCATCGCTACCCAGTCTCCGCCCGTCACTCGGATTTCAAAGGTTTCTTCAACGCTGACTATTCGCTCCGAGCCCGAAATCTCCTCGAGCAACGCACACAAAACCGTTGTTTTACCAGCCTGGGTTGCCCCTGAAACCAAAATATTCTTTCCGCGTTGAACCGCCGCTGCAAGAAAGGCCCTCTGCCCCGCTGAGATCGAACCCAAATTCTCGAGGTCGCCAAGCGACAGAACCCGCTTGGGGAATTTTCGAATATTTATCGACCAGTGTGCCCGGGTTATGTCGGGAATCACCACGTGAAGCCTCGAGCCATCAGGCAGCGATGCGTCTACGAAGGGTGATGATCGGTCCAACCTCCTACCCGTCGGCCTGAGCATCTTTTCAACTAGTCCGGATATCTCTCTATCCTCGAGAATCAAATCTGTTTTTAATGCGATTCCTGACCTGGCAATAAAAACCTGGCCTGGGCCATTTATCCAGATTTCCTCGATCGTATGGTCATCCAATAGCGGTTGCAGCGCGCCAAACCCAAAAAGTCGGTCCTCCGCTGACTTACGGAGATCCAACTCATCCTGAAGCGTCAAACCCTCTGCCCGAGACTCGATGGCAAGGTCAACTGCACTATTTAGAGATTGTGCTGGTAAACCCGAAGAGCGCACGGCAAGTTTCCGTGCTTCAAGGCTTACGGAGTCTAAAAGAGTTGACATGCTTTCCTCACTTTCGGTGACTAAAGCATGTTCTTGATAGTTTTTTTGCGTTCGATTTATCCACAGGCGATTTATGGGGTAACATAGTCAAGCACGCGGGAGTGGCGAAATTGGCAGACGCACTAGATTTAGGTTCTAGCGTTGAGAGACGTGTGGGTTCAAGTCCCACCTTCCGCACGAGTGCTAAAGATAAAAACCTCGGAGAAATCCGAGGTTTTTATCTTTAACCGGCACATCCATAATCGATGCTGGCTTTTGCATCTGAACGCGCGAGCCATACTGCCCCTACGCCTGAGCTACTGGCTCCTTGATGCGACGGAGCAACAGCACCGATCCCGCTGCTACTAGGCACAGCACTGCCGCCGTGATCCAGGCAATGAAGTAGGAACCCTGAGACTCTCGAATTGCACCCGCAAAGGCCGCCGCAATCGCTGCACCAACCATGTGCGAAGCAAACACCCAGCCATAGACAGAAGGTGATTGAGCGGCTCCGAAGTATCTGCGACAAAGCTCAATGGTTGGTGGAACCGTTGCGATCCAATCGAGGCCATAGAAAATAATAAAGAAAAGGAGCGGCGGTTCAACCTGCGGGCCGAGAACGAACGGCACGGTGAATAGCGCCAAACCACGCAAGCCATAGTAGAAAACCAACAGGAGAACTGGGCTAACTCGATCGGTCAACCAACCAGACGCGATGGTCCCGATGAAGTCAAAGATTCCAACTACGGCCAACAAACCAGCGGCGGTGCCTTCAGGCATCCCGTGGTCATGCGTGGCTGGAATGAAATGCGCTCCAATTAGGCCGTTTGTGGTCCAACCGCAGACAAAGAAGGTTCCAGCCAAGACCCAAAAGGCTGGCTTCTTTACTGCCATAGACAATACTGCGATGGTGGCCCGCGCAGTCCGCGGTGCAGCCCCTCCAATACTTGCTGGGTGTGGTCCACCGTAGGGCTCGACCCCGACATCCTCCGGTCTGTTTCTAAAGAAAATCAGAAAGATTGGAATCACGGCCGCGGCAAAGGCGGCCACAATCAGAGACGAAGCCCTCCATCCCTGGGTCAGAATTACACCCGCCAAAGCCGGAAGAAAAACCAGCTGACCGGTGGCATAAGCTGCCGAGAAAATTCCGGTTACCAATCCCCTGCGTTTTGAAAACCAACGATTGGCGACCATGGAGGCAAAGACCAGCGCCAGGCAACCGGTGCCGACTCCGACAAAGACGCCCCAGTAGAGCGTTAGCTGCCAAGCCTGTGTCATAGTGACGGTGAGCCCGGTTCCTAGTGTCACCAGGGCCAGCGCGGCCACAGCAACCCGCCTAGGAGAGAATCTCTCCATCAAAGTGGCGGCGAAAGGTGCAGTCAGACCGTAAACCACAAGATTTACTGAGACGGCGGCTGAGGTTATGCTTCGAGTCCACCCAAACTCCATCTCGAGCGGCATAAACATGATCGAGGTCGTCGACCTAAAGGCGGCAGCGCAAATGAGCGTCAGAAAGGTAACCGAGGCAACCAGCCAGGCACGATGAATTCGCATGGCTCGAGTCTAGTTACCGACGCGTTTCAAGAAACCGAAAGCGCCCGATCCAGAAAAGTTCTCGATTAGGGAAAGCGTTCGATTAAGGAAGGGCAGCGGCAGCTGGCACCGCGGCACCAGCATTCACAATTCCCGATCCACAGATGTTTTGAGTCTCACAGACGCTTCCCGCCGGGAACTTGGTGGCGGTTGTGCTCAAAACCTCCCAGACCTGCTCAAAAGTAATCTTTGGCTTGACCGTGTGAAGCAGAGCCACCACGCCAGCAACAATCGGCGCTGCCATGCTTGTGCCTTCTTCAAGCGCATAGTCTGGCAAGCCAGGCACGGTCTTTCCAGTGTTAAGTGTCGAAATAATCTTTCCGCCGGTGCTGGCAGGTGCATCTCCGGGGAATTTGCTGTCTCCGCCCGGGGCCGAGATATCAACTCCAACCATCTGACCTGTGCTGTCGAGAATCGAGTAGTTCGAATATGAGGCACGCTCACCCGAATAAGCCGTCGCACCAACGTTGATCGTCGGGTAGCAATTGCCCGGGTATGAAGCGGTCGCAGGCATGTTGAAGTTACCGGCGGCACTGATGACGGTCACGCCTAGAGTCTTGAGCTCGGCGAGCGCCTCCTCGGTGGCCCCAACCTGTTGCCCGGGTAGCCGACACGGCGTCGACGAGTCGGTGCCCATCGACATGTTTACAACCTGAGCGGGGGTGGCGTTGTCTGGCACTCCAGCAACATGAATGCCCGCAGCCCAGCGAAGTGCAGCAATCAAATCTGAAGACTTACCGCCATCGCTACCCAGGGCTCGAATTGGTTGAATTTTGACGTTTGGAGCAACGCCGGTTACACCAATCGAGTTGGACTGTGCACCGACCAAGCCGGCAACGTGGGTTCCGTGCCAAGAGCTTGCCTCACCGGCAATGAAGTCACCGGGGTCGGCGTTGTTGGCATCCCAACCATCGCCATCGTTGGATGAGGCAACATCGCTCACGAAGTCATAACCAGGAATCACCTGGTTGTCGAGGTCTGGGTGCGCCGTGATGCCCGAGTCGATAACTGCTACCACAACAGACTTTGAGCCCATGGTTTTCGACCAAGCGTTTGTTGCGTTGATGCCGAAAGGGCTGGTCAGATACCACTGCTGCTTGAACAGAGCATCCAGCGGGGTTACGCCGGGCAAGCTGACTGCTGCTCCTCTGGCGTTTCTAACGCTGAGTGAGACCGAATAGGTCACGTTTGGGGTCAATCCGGTGAACGCACAAGTGGTGGCATTAGCCGGGGCGTTGCAAACCACCGATGGCTGACCGGTTGCGGTTGCCGTTGCCGTGTAACCAAGAATTGGTAAACCACCGCTCTGGGCTTGGTTTTGTGAGGCCCACGATGGAGAAGTTGAACCAAAAGCGGTATTTGGGCCGTTGAAGACTGGTGCTTGCGGAATCGAGGTTGGAGTCAAAAAGACCGAAGTTGAAAACGCGCCGATTTTTTGAGCAGCGGCCAACTTAGTGATTGCGGCGACCCTGAAGCCATACTTGACGCCCGCTTTTAGATTGGTGTTGGCAATGACGGTGGTCTTCAAACTGGTAGTCAAGAAATGCCAACCAGAACCGTCATTGGCTTCGATTCGATAACCCGTGACTTTTGCACCGTTTAGATTGGCCGGTGCTGTCCAGGTGAGCTTCACTGCAGCAGCGGCGGGGTTGGTTTTGCTCCAACCGTCGGTTGCTTTTACCGAGCGAACCACTGTGGCTGGCTTGAGCGCTGCCATGGCCGCGGCAGAAACCTTCACACCCAGCGAGGCAGGCAAGATTCTGCGGTCAAGCTCGACCGCCTCAACTCGAGGGTCGGCAGCAAGTTTTTGCGCGACCACGGTGGCTTTTCCAGCGGTTAGGTCGTTGTCGAAGGAGACGGTACGCCATCCTTCACCGATGTCGCGACCGGGGCTTAGATCGATTCCCGCGGCGTTCTCGGCGGTCGGTTGACCATTGGCGGCTAGCGCCCCAACACCATCCTGGTATTTCACAATCAGACCAACGGCGTTGAACGAGGTGTCTGCTGAAATGGGGTCTATTGCGGCCCATGCCGGGGTCACGCCGAACGCACCTAGACCGATAGTCAAACTGGCCGCAATAAGCCCCCGAGAAAACTTCATGCTTTCAGCCTATGCCTTAAACCTGTGGATAACCTGAGCGCCTTCTAAGGTTTGCCTTAGAGGCTCTTCTGCATCAAAACGGTGCCTAGCCAGCGGCCGAATTTGAAGCCGACCTTGGCAAGGTGACCCTGGTGTTTGAAACCAAAACTCTCGTGAAGGGCGATTGATGACTCTGCGCCTTTGTCTGAGATGACGGCAACAATCTCTTTCACGCCGGCCGCCTTGCTTTTGGAAATAATTTCGGCCAGCAACTTCGTGCCAACTCGCTTACCAATGGCAGCCGGGCGCAGGTAAATGCTGTCCTCCACGGTTCGGCGGTAAGCGGCTTTCTGACGCCAAGGCGCGACGTAGGCAAATCCGAGAATCTGACCTCCGCTGCTTTCGGCAACGATGAACGGCAGTTCCAGCGACTGTACCCATTCAAACTTGTGCTGCCATTCGTCCAATGTCATTGCATCCAGGTCAAAGGTGACCACACTGTTGCGAATGTAGTAGTTGTAAATCTCGACAATTTGGCCAAGGTCGGACGCGGTTGCGTCTCGCAAAGTGATCTCGGTCGAAACCGGCTGAGTGCCCTTGGCGCGCATGGCACGCACCAAACGCCAACGTGATTCTGAATCTAGAGCCAAGGCATTTCTCCTAACAAGACCAATCTATCGGCGACTCGCCTGCTGCGATTAGCGCGGCATTTGTTTTTGAAAACGGCTTTGAACCAAAAAATCCTCGGCGAGCCGAAAGCGGGCTTGGATGAGCCGAAACAATCACATGTGCATCGCAAAGCACCGGTGCCAGCTGCTGCGCTTGGTTGCCCCAAAGTATGGCCACTAGCGAACGCCCACGCTTTCGATTCAAAGCGCGAATCGCCATGTCGGTGAATGCACCCCAACCTAGGTCGGCGTGTGCCCCGGCATCAGCGGCATCTGTGGTTAGGTGACGGTTCAGCAAAAAGACACCCCGGTCGGCCCATTTAGTCAGGTCCCCGCTGCGCTCGATTCCCTTACCTAGGTCATCGCCGAGTTCGCGCAAGATGTTGCTCAGACTTCTTGGCAGAGGTTTTGTTTCAGCCGCTACCGCAAATGAGAGACCAACCGCATGTCCCACGGTCGGGTAAGGGTCCTGGCCGATAATCACCACGCGAATTTGATCCAGCGGGGCCTCGAAGGCTCTCATCACCAGTTCTTTGGCCGGCAGGTAGTGAGTTCCGCGCTGCTCAAGTTTCGCTTCCAGACCTTCCAGAATCGCCTTCGAATCAGGGATGGCGGCCTGCCAGGTTGGATGCATTTGCTCAAAGAACATGCTCTAAGCCTAAAGGTGACACAATGACCTCATGAGCTACCGAGAGCTTGCCGAAGAGGCCAACCAGTATTCAGGCGTTTTGACTCAAATTCGTCGCGAACTTCACCAAATTCCCGAGTTTGGTTTGCAGCTACCCAAGACCCTCGCTCGAGTCCTAGAGTCCATCCATGGCCTGGGCGAAATCACCTTGAGCAAGAACATCACCTCAGCGGTCTTACGCATCAAGGGTGGCCAGCCAGGCCCAACCGTTTTGCTGCGTGCCGATATGGATGCGCTCGCCGTGGTTGAAGACACGGGCTTAGATTTTGCGTCCACCAATGGGTTTATGCATGCTTGCGGCCACGACTTGCACGTGGCTATGGGCATCGGCGCAGCACACCTGCTGGCAACCCACAAGGATGAAATCAAAGGCGACGTAATCATCTGGTTCCAACCCGGAGAAGAGGGGCATGGCGGAGCCGATGTCATGCTCGCCGAAGACATGCACCTGGTAACCGGCCAACTGCCGATTGCGGCTTACGGAATCCATGTTTTCAGTTCATACCAGAAGGGCGTCTTTGGGTCGAAGGTCGGCGCTCTGATGGCCGCCGCCGGCGGCATGACCGTTGAATTCAAGGGTGCAGGCGGGCACGGCTCGATGCCTTGGCTATCTAAAGACCCAATCGCACCGATGTCCGAAGCAATTTCGGCGTTGCAAACCATGATCAACAAACGTTTCAGCGCATTTGACCCGGTAGTAATCAACGTTGGTTGGGTCAAAGCAGGCGATGACCACACCGAAAACGTGATTCCTGAAACCGCCTCGTTTGGCGCAACCATCCGAACCTTCTCAGAAGCCAACACTGCCAAAATAAGGGAGTACTCGACCGAACTGCTCAACGGCATTGCAGCGGCTCACGGAGTCTCGGTCTCAATCGAATTCCATCCATCCACCAAAGTTCTGATGAATGATGCGGTTGCCATCGAACGGGTGGAGCGAATCATCGGGGAAACCTTCGGCGCAGAGCGCTACTGGACCATGGCTGACCCAATCGCCGGTGGTGAAGACTTTGCCTCTGTTCTTGAGGCGATGCCCGGCGCCTTCATATTCATGGGGGCCTGCCCTCCGGGGAACGACCCAGCCAACGCTTCGACTAACCACTCAAACCGAGCCCTCTTTGACGACAGCGATTTGGCTGATGGAGCCGCCCTGCTGGCAGCCTTGGCGCTGGACACTTTAAACAACGTCTAATCGCATATACCGACCCCAAAACGGGTTTTCTGCTGCCAGGCAGTCGGGCATAAAAGGTGCTCTGACGCCGATAGGCTTAAAGCACCATGGATTTCCAAACACCTGAAGATACAGTTCCCTCGTCATTCGTGACCGAGGAGCTCACTCGTCAGCTAATTGGTCGACCTCCTGCAACCGGAGCGTGGCGCGATGGTGACCCTGCCGGCGAACGTCAATTTGCCCCCATTTCAAACCTGAAATTGGAGAGCGGCAGAACTCTCGCTTCGGCACGAATCGCATTCGAAAGTTGGGGCGAGCTCAACCATGAGCACACCAACGGCATCCTGGTTTTGCATGCTTTGACCGGCGATTCTCACGCAACTGGCTCAGCCAGCAAGGCCCACCCAACCGAGGGTTGGTGGAGCGACATCATTGGCCCTGGCCTGGCAATCGACACCGACAAATATTTTGTTGTCGCGCCAAATATGCTCGGCAGCTGCCAGGGCTCTACCGGGCCAAGCTCACTGGATTCAAATGGTCGGGAGTTCGGCGCACTGTTCCCTTACCTGACCATTCGCGACCAGGTCAATGCACAGCACGAGTTGTCTAAGGTTCTCGGAGTCAAGACCTGGCTGGCCGTAATCGGCGGCTCAATGGGCGCCATGCACTCCCTCGAGTGGTCAATCATGTATCCGGACGCCATGAAAAAGGTTGCCGTAATCGCTGCGCCAGCCATCACGAGCGCCGACCAGATTGCAACTAACTCGGTACAGGTTGAGGCAATCATGACCGACCC
>CANGGL010000045.1 GCA_947453465.1 Microbacteriaceae bacterium
AAAGCTAATGTTTGGGTAGTAGCGCAATAGATAGCTGACCAATGAGCGCATTTCAGCGAAGGTCTCGATACCGGCAAAACCGCCACCAACGACAACGAAGGTGAGCAAGCGGTCGCGAGCGGCACCTGCAGGCAGGTTAGCTGCCTTGTCTAGGTTTGTGATGATGCGGTTGCGAATTTCAACAGCTTCTTCGATGGTCTTTAGGCCGATGCAGTTGTCTGCAACACCTGGAATCGGGAAGGTACGTGAAACTGCGCCAGCGGTGACCACGATCTGGTCGTACTGCTGCTTATAAGGCTTTAGGCCGGCAACCTCGATGGTTGCGGTCTTCTTCTTGTGGTCAACGTTGGTGACCTTACCGGCAACGATGTTGGTGGTGCGCAGGTGACGACGGTGTGAGGTCACTACGTGCCGTGCCTCGATCGAACCGGCTACCACCTCAGGAAGGAACGGCTGGTAGGTCAGGTATGGAAGCGGGTCAACTAGAGTGACCTCGGCCTCGCCCTTACCCAAAAGCTTCTCAAGCTTGAAAGCAGTGTAGAAACCGGCGTAACCGCCACCGACGATGAGGATCTTGGGTGCAGCGGCACCGTTGTTGTTTTCAGACATTGTTCTAATTTACTACCTTCGGCTGGTTGATTTGTTCTAACAAAACGGGTGGGTCTAAAAACTTTCGCAGACACAGCGGTTCGGGCTCCAAGTGCACAGTTCTAGAGCGATGTCCCCGATCGGGTTTACTCCCGGGCCGGCGGCAAGCGAATGCCCGATCAGTGCGTGCAGACACTTGACTCGAGTCGGCATTCCTCCGGCTGAAATTCCGGCAATCTCAGGAACGTCCATGCCAAGTTCGGCTCCGGTTTTGTCACGATCTGCGATGAACGCCTCGTGCGCCTTCTGGTAGGCGGCGGCTAATTCGGGCTCGTCGGCCAGGCGCTCCTGCAGCACGGCCATCAGACCACTGGCTTCAAGGGTAGACACTGCGGCGGTCGCGCCACGGTGGGTCAGGTAATAAGTGGTTGGAAACGGGGTTCCATCGCTCAGCCGCGGTGGCGTGTGAACCACGGTCGGTTTGCCACAAACGCAACGAGCGGCAATGGCTCGGATGTCGCGGGCGGGACGGCCAAGCTGACGAGAGACTTCGGCAATATCTGCTTCGGTTGCTGGAGTGAGTGGCATTAGCCGGCCGCCTTTGGTTCATCGATGCCGGCAATAATCACGCTTTGCATGACCGAGTCGACCCAGTTGTTTCGAGTTTCGTGGATGGTCTTTGAGATTTGACCATAGTTGCGCTGGTCGGCAAGCATGGCGCCGACAGTGCCAGAGGTGTCCGAAGTGTTCACGCCGTTTGCATCCATCACCAGATATGAAACTTCACCTGGCATGACGTAGTAGAGGCGGTCACGTGCTTGGGAGCGAATGAATACCGGGTCTTCCCAACGCTTGCGCTCGCTGACCATGTTCATAACATCCTCGCGCGCCTGAGCCACGTCGGCCTGAGCCTGCGCAACCTGCTGACGAAGAACAAACCACTCCTGGACCCTAGGAGCGAGAGTCAAAACACCAAGCACAATCATCGCCAAAAGGGTGATTGTGTAGGTGTTGAGGCGCATTCCGCGCAGCCACTCGGTGGAAACCTGCGGCCGGCTCGAAGCCGCCTTTGGTGCGCGAGAAGCAGAAACCGGCGCCTTACGAGGTGACTTTTTGCCCGGAGTGGGCATAGGTCGCTTCATCAGACGCCGGCTTCTAGGATTTCTTGATTAGCCGTTGAAACGAGGGAAAGCTGAGCGGCCAGCGTAGAACGCTGCATCGCTTAGCTCTTCTTCGATACGTAGCAACTGGTTGTATTTTGCGACGCGCTCTGAACGTGCAGGTGCACCTGTCTTGATCTGACCAGCGTTGGTTGCCACAGCAAGGTCAGCGATGAAGGTGTCTTCGGTCTCGCCTGAACGGTGAGAGATGATTGCCTTCATGCCGTGAACCTGAGCCAAAGTAACTGCATCCAGGGTCTCAGTTAGGGTACCGATCTGGTTTACCTTTACCAGAATCGCGTTGCCAGCCTTCTCATCGATGCCCTTCTGAAGGCGAGTTGGGTTGGTGACGTAAAGGTCATCGCCAACCAACTGAACCTTTGAGCCAAGCTCGGCGGTCATCTTGGTCCAAGCAGCCCAGTCATCCTCGGCAAGTGGGTCTTCGATTGAAACCAGTGGGAAGCGAGCAACTAGGTCGGCGTAGTAAGCGATCATTTCATCGCCGGTGCGCTCTTGGCCTTCGAAGCTGTACTTCTTGGTCTCTTCTGAGTAGAACTCGGTTGCAGCAACGTCAAGTGCAAGTGCGATGTCGGTGCCTAGCTTGTAACCAGCCTTCGCGATTGCCTCGGCGATTAGCTCGAGAGCAGCAACGTTGGTAGGAAGCTCAGGTGCGAAACCACCCTCGTCACCAAGACCGGTTGCTAGGCCCTTGCTCTGAAGCAAGCTCTTTAGTGAGTGGTAAACCTCGACACCCCAGCGAATTGCCTCTGAGAAGGTTGGTGCGCCCAAAGGAACAATCATGAATTCCTGGATGTCAACACCGGTGTCAGCGTGAGCGCCACCGTTGATGATGTTCATTAGTGGCACCGGAAGAGTGTGTGCGTTTGGGCCACCTAGGTAGCGGTAAAGCGGCTGACCAGTTGACTCGGCAGCTGCGCGAGCGTTTGCCATTGAAACACCAAGGATGGCGTTTGCGCCCAGGTTCTCCTTGGTTGCGGTGCCGTCAAGTGAAAGCAGAGCCGCGTCAACTAGACGCTGGTCCTGTGAGTCGAAGCCAACTAGGGCTTCGTCGATAGTCTCGACAACGGCCTTAACCGCGTTCTGCACACCCTTGCCCATGTAGCGAGACTTGTCGCCATCGCGGCTTTCGTGTGCTTCGAATGCACCGGTCGAGGCGCCCGATGGAACAGCTGCGCGGCCGAATGAGTCGTCTTCTAGTAGAACTTCAACCTCAACGGTTGGGTTTCCACGTGAGTCTAGGATTTCGCGAGCGCCAATGGCTTCGATGATTGACAAAATATGTCTCCTTGTTAGCGGTTTAGACGCGCCAGACGGCGCTAAAAAAACGTCGTCGTAATGCTTATTAGTTTACCGAGTTACCGGCTAGTTAGCGATGTTGCGAAGCGACAAGTCTGCAAAATTTGCGAACGCTTCACCGATGGTTGCGAACGAACCAAATCCCTGCTCGGCCATGCTGTCTAGCAAGTTGTTGAGCTTCTTAGGTCGCTGCTCGAGGCGCACTCTGAAACCGGCGGCAATCGCCTGCTCCTGAACCTTCAGTGCGTTACCAATCACGGATGGCTCCGCGCTGTCGAGAATGAGAACCAGAGACTTGCTGTTATCTGGCGACGCATCGACCAAGTCCACGGCACGCTCAAAACCAATCGAGATGCCTACAGCAGGTGCATCCGTGCCTAGCCAGCGCCCGACCATACCGTCATAGCGACCGCCACCACCGATTGACGAACCCGATTCCGGGTGCTCAATCTCAAAAATGGTTCCGGTGTAATAGCCCATGCCGCGAACCAGTGTCGGGTCAAAGCGCAGACGCCCGGCTCCGAATCGAGCTTCGATGGCACTGAAGATCTCGGCTAGTTCAGCCGGAATCGGTAGGTCTCCAGAGATAGCGGTGAGCCAAGCGGCAGCGCGCTCACCTACTGCAGAATCAAACTTTTCGGTCAGCTCAGCAACTACGCCTTCGGCTGCAATCTTGTCGAGCTTGTCGATGGTTATCATCGCCGAACCCTTGCCAGCCTCTGGCACGCCAAGCTGCTCGAGCAGGTTAGCCAGCAGCACACGGTGATTCACTCGGATGGTGGCATCCTTCAAGCCAATCGCGGTTAGTGCATCTAATGAGGCGTTCAAAAGTTCAATTTCAGCCAGGATGCTGGCATCGCCAATGATGTCGATGTCGCACTGAACGAACTGGCGGTAACGACCCTTTTGCGGACGTTCGGCTCGCCATACTGGCCCGGTTTGAAGCGCCTTGAACACGGTTGGCAACTTTGCACGGTTGGTCGCGTAGTAGCGAGTTAGCGGCACGGTCAGGTCATAGCGAAGGCCGAGGTCAGCAAGGTTGTCATCGCCGTTGTTGGCAACCAATGCAGATTCAAGTTCTGCACCGCGCTTCATCACGCGGAAGGCAAGCTTTTCGTTGTCGCCGCCCTGCCCCGAAGTGAGGCGCTCGAGGTCTTCGAGAGCTGGAGTTTCGATCTCCTGGAAGCCGTGCCCAAGGTATGTCTCGCGAATGGTGGTCAAAACCTGGTCGCGACGAGCCTTCTCAACCGGAAGGAAATCGCGCATTCCGCGAGGTGGGTGCACGTCTTTAGCCATGGGTCAAGTTTGCCACATCGACTACTTGCAGAGGTCGCTTAGCGCGTTGGTGATTTCAGGTTGGCTGAACTTGAAGCCCGCCTTGGTCAATTTGCGGGGAAGCGCGCGCCGACCGGTCAAAGCGAGCAGCGGATCGGTGCGAAAAATAAACCGTGCACCAAGCCGAACGACTAATTCTGGAGTCGGGGGCGACCAAGGCATTTTCAGCACTTTGCGCAGCGCAGCCATGAGCTGTGTGTTGCGAACCGGGTTTGGGCTGGTGATGTGAACCGGTCCTGAAATTGCATCTTTGCCAACGATGAAGTTGATGGCGGCGATGAAGTCAGCGATGTGCACCCAGGAGACCCACTGTCTGCCGCTGGCCACCGAACCACCCAGGAACATTTTGGTCATGGTGACCAGGCGATTCAGCGCCGGGGTTTGACGCTTGTCGACCAATTCGCCCGAAAGGTTAATCAGCACCGAACCCTTGAGCGGCCAAAACTAGTCCTTAGGCATTTTGCAAGCAGGTGTGCCGCCTGGCAGTTTTTGGCGATTCGCGGCAATCCACTCGTAAACCTTCGCCGAGATCGGGTTAACTCCCGGCATGACCATAACGGCACCGACAAATTTCAAAAATAGGTTTGGTTGAATCAGCAGCAGCTTTGCCATGCAGTTGTGGCCGGCAAACAGTTTTCCTCCGCTGACTAGCTGAACCTTCGCCGCCGCCTCTGCGGTCGTCAGCCCAAAGGCAGCCAAATCAGTCCACTGATATGGAACAGCCTCGATGGAGACTTTGGAATGTTTCGTGATCCAGTTCGCGGTTGTGGTGCAGAAACCGCAATCACCATCAAAAACTAATACCGGCTTGATGCTCTTTTCCCCCGCCACTTTTCTAGTCCTCGTTTGGTACTGCGATTACGCCGGCATCGAAGCCATCTTCGATCTCGACCTCACGAATCTCAACCTGAAGCTCACGGAGAGCCTCGCGAAGCGCACGCTCGGAGTCGAAGCCTGCGGCGCGACCCGAGGACACCATGGCAAGGAGTATTGCACCCAACTCGGCTTCGCTGGTGACCGTGAACGGGCCTGGAGCATCGGCGTCTAGCAGGCCGATCTTTTCAGCCTTGCCAATGATTTTGTCGGCAAGCGCCAAGGCCGGCATTGCCTGAGGAATACCGTCGAGAATGGATTGACGGTGAGGCTTTTCCTTTTTCTTGTGGTCATCCCAGTTGACCATCACGTCATCGCCGGTCTTAGCTGCAAACTTCTCTAACTCTTCGGCGTTGCCGAAAACATGCGGGTGGCGGCCCTTCATCTTGGCCGCTGAAACCCGCGCAACATCTTCGATGTTGAACGCCTCGCCCAGTGAACCGGTGGCACCTAAATCGCTGTGGAAGATCACCTGGTAAAGCACGTCTCCGAGCTCTTCGATTACCTCATCGCGGTCACCAGACTCAATCGCGTCAATCAGCTCGTAGGTCTCCTCGAGCAAATACTTGGTGAGCGAATCGTGAGTCTGCTCGGCATCCCATGGGCAACCGCCCGGAGCTCGCAACTGGTGAGCAACGGCAATCAAATCATCTAGCTGGGTCATTTTGCCGCCTTGTCATTATCGGTCGTGTTGGCACTCTGAGGGAAAACCCGAGCCAAGAAGGCCCAAGCCCAATCGATGATTGGTTTATCACGCAGTGGTTCGAAGTTAGCATCTCGTGGCGCCGGAACCATCAAGGTCTTAGCGGTTTGCAAGTATTTGGTGCCCGGGAATAGGTGCGTCAGCTGAACCTGCTGCGCCTCGGTTAGATCAACCGGTTGCAACTTCACCTGCAGACCCAGAACGTTAAAGTCTTTGAGGCCAAGGCGGTTGGCTTGCTGGCGCAGTTCTGTGACCTCGATGAGATTGCGCACCTCTTCAGGAGCCGCGCCATAGCGGTCTTCCAGCTCGGCAAGAATGCCGTCGAGTTGGGCCCGCGAGCCCTTCTCCCCCGATGCTGCTGAAAGCTTGTGATAGGCCTCGAGACGAAGTCGCTCGGAGTCGACATACGTGCTTGGAATGTGCGCATCAACCGGCAATTCAAGTTTCAACTCAGCCGGGGCTTCGATCTTTTCGCCCTTGAAGTCAGCAACCGCCTCGCCGATCATGCGAAGATACAGGTCAAAACCTACGCCGGCGATGTGGCCCGACTGCTCGCCGCCGAGCAAGTTTCCCGCTCCGCGAATCTCGAGGTCCTTCATCGCAATTTGCATGCCGCCACCGAGTTCATTGTTCTGGGCGATGGTAGCCAAACGGTCGTGCGCGGTCTCGGTTAGTGGCTTGTCTGGCGAGTAAAAGAAGTAGGCATAGGCGCGTTCGCGGCTGCGACCCACGCGACCGCGAATTTGGTGAAGCTGGCTGAGGCCGAAGTTCTCGGCACGGTCGATGATGAGCGTGTTGGCGTTCGGGATGTCGATTCCGGTCTCGATGATGGTGGTCGAAACCAACACGTCAAACTTCTTCTCCCAGAAATCAACGACAACTTGCTCTAGCGCAGACTCAGACATCTGCCCGTGAGCAACCGCGATGCGCGCTTCTGGCACCAGCTCGGCCAGTTGGTGTGCCACTGCCTCAATTGTGCTGACCCGGTTATGGACAAAGAAAACCTGACCTTCACGGATGAGCTCTCGGCGAATTGCGGCCGCAACCTGCTTCTCGCTGTAACCACCGATGTAGGTCAAAATCGGGTGACGCTCCTCCGGCGGGGTCGCCAGGGTAGACATCTCTCTGATGCCGGTGATTGCCATTTCAAGCGTTCGAGGAATCGGGGTGGCCGACATCGAAAGAATGTCGACGTTGGTCTTCATCTCTTTTAGCTTCTCTTTGTGCTCAACGCCGAAACGCTGTTCCTCATCGATGATGATTAGGCCGAGCTGACGAAACTTCACCGATTCGGCAAGTAGGCGATGAGTGCCGATGACCATGTCAACCGAACCGTCTGCCAGGCCAGCGAGAGTTTCTTTCACTTCTTTGGCAGTTTGAAAGCGTGAAAGTGAGCGCACGACAACCGGGAAACCGGCAAAACGAGCCTCAAAGGTGTCGGTGTGCTGACGGGCCAGCAACGTGGTTGGCACAAGCATTGCCACCTGCTTGCCATCTTGGATGGCCTTGAATGCCGCGCGCACGGCGACCTCGGTCTTGCCATAGCCAACGTCACCGGCCAGAAGTCGGTCCATCGGAATTTCGCGCTCCATGTCGCGCTTCACTTCATCGATCGTGGTCAACTGATCAGGAGTTTCGACGAAAGCGAAGGCCTCTTCGAGCTCATGCTGCCAGGGGGTGTCTGGCCCAAAGGCATAGCCGCGCGATTTCATGCGGGCCGAATAAAGTTTGACTAGGTCGATGGCAATTTTGCGAATGGCCTTGCGAGCATTGCCCTTGGCACGGGCCCAGTCGCCGCCACCCATCTTGGAAAGTACCGGAGCTTCGCCGCCAACGTAACGGGTGAGCAGGTCGAGCTGATCGGTTGGCACAAACAAAGTGTCGCCCGGGTAGCCACGTTTCGAAGGCGCGTACTCAACCAGGAGGTATTCACGCTGGTGCTGTTGCCGCCCAATGCCGCTGGCACGCTGAACTAACTCGACGAACCGGCCGATGCCATGCGTCTCGTGCACCACGTAGTCACCAGATTTGAGACTCAGCGGGTCAACCGCCTGGCCGCGCTTGGCCGCCAGTTTGCGAACCTGAGGGCTCACATATGCGGTGCTCTTGCCATAAAACTCACCCTCGGTGAGCACTATCAGTTTTGCTTCGGGCGCGGTGAAGCCCTTGCGCATGCTGCCCTGAGCAATTTCCGCCTTGACGCCGGCCGCGTTTAGCTGCTCATTGAGACGCTCAACGGTTCCGTGCCCCTCAGCAACCAGGATGATTCGCTGACCATTCTTAGCTTGATCTTCGAGCCACTCTATCGAGGTGGTCTCGAGGCCCTTGAAGTTTGGAACCTCGAACAAACCGAGGTTTATCAGGGTGTCATCATCGGCGCCGAACTGAGAAATGGTGAAGAGTTGACGACCGTCGAGGGCTTCCTTGAACTGAGACATCTCGACAAATCCGCCTGAGCTAAGGTCAATCGGCGCCTGGGCCCCCTCGGTGGCAGCATCCCAGGCCGCGTGCAAAAACTCATCGTTGGTTTCAACCAGGCTGTGCGCTCGCGCGGCCGATTTCTCGGGTGACAACAAGGTGACCAAGGCATTGCTCGGCAGGTAATCGGTGAACGGCACCATGGCGTCAACCAAAACCGGGGCCAAAGACTCCATGCCATCCACCGGGATGCCTTCGGAAAGCTTGGCTAACATCGTGGAAATGTTCGGGAACTCATGCAGCATCTCACGTGCACGGCCGGCCACAGCCGGAGTAATGATGATTTCGCGCGCCGGATAAATCTCGACCGACTTTATGTTGGCGATAGTTCCATCAGGGTTATGCATCGACCGCTGGTCGGCCACTGAGAACTCACGGATATCCTCCAGCTCATCGCCAAAGAACTCGAGACGCATCGCGTGCTCTGCCGTGGTCGGGAAAATGTCTAGGATTCCACCGCGTGCAGCAAACTCGCCGCGCTTAGTAACCATGTCAACGCGGTGATAAGCCATCTCAACTAACTTCAGCGATAGTTCGAAGAGCAGGTAGTCATTGCCCTGTTCCAAGGTCAGCGGCGGATGGTTGGCTAGGCCGGCAACAACTGGCTGAAGGACAGCACGTACCGAGGCGAGGACATAGACCACGTGGCCGAGTTCGTCCTCGGCTTTACCAAGTTCATTGAGTCGGTGCAGCACCTTCAAGCGGCGGCCGACGGTCTCCGGGCTTGGGCTGAGGCGCTCGTGAGGCAGAGTTTCCCAAGATGGAAACTCCAGAATTTCGGCGGTCGGGTCTAGCGAACGAAGTGCGGCTGCAACCTCCTCGGCCTCGCGACCGGTGGAGACCACTAGAAGTTGGACCGGTGACGCCTTCGCGGCGAGCCTGAAGCGCGAAATTGCATCAATAACCGGCGGCATTGCGCCCTGCGGAGCGATGAGATCTACTCGTTTGGCATTGATTTTTGCCTGAAGGGCACTGAAGGCGTAGCCCTCTGAAATGAGTGCGCCAAGACGCGACAGGGCCTTGAGATTTTCTTCACTCACAAGGTAAGTCTAAGTTCGATTGGGTCGGAACTATTCCGAGAGTTCGAGGCCAGATTTAGCGCCCCGGGGCATTCGCCTAGGCCGAGGTGTTGAATTTATTCTGGGCCGGTAAAACGCCATCGATGACGATGGCCTCAACGGCGTCAGCCGCAATTTCGAGGGTGACCGGCAAGCCTTTGCGCTCGGTGGATGAAAAATCCTTGAGCACAAAGTCGGCGGTGTCCATGCGTCCAGGTGGGCGCCCGATTCCGATGCGCACGCGGGCAAATTCATTCGATCCGGCCGCTGCGATGATATCGCGCAGGCCGTTGTGACCACCGTGGCCACCGCCAAGCTTGATTCGCACATCTTCGGCCGGGATGTCTAGCTCATCGTGCAGCACCACCACGTGGGCGATGTCGATGTCGAAAAACTTCATCAGCGATGTGACTGGGCCACCACTGGTGTTCATGTAGGAAGCGGGCTTAGCGAGAATGACCTTTGGTCCACCAGCCCCAATGCGAGCTTCGGCAACCGAGGCGTGAGCCTTATGGCTCTTGAATGTTGCACCCAGGCGATCGGCCAAAACCGAGAGCGCCATCTGGCCAACATTGTGCCGGTTAGCAGAATAGTCGGGCCCGGGGTTACCGAGCCCGACTATTAGGTAAGCCGAGTTTGACAGCTGATTACTCTGCGGTTGCTAGGTCTGCTGCGTGGCCAGCTGCGGTTGCAACAACCGAAGCGATTAGCTCGTCAGCAGCAAGCTCAAGCTTTGCACCTGCAGGAACAATGAGGTCCTTAGCAAGAACGTGGAAGCCAGCGCCCTGCTTGTCGAAGATTGCCTCTACGAAGTCAGGGATGCTGGTTGCAGCAACTTCTAGCTTCACGGTCTTGTGCTCAAGGTCGATAAC
>CANGGL010000046.1 GCA_947453465.1 Microbacteriaceae bacterium
AGCGGTCCTAAATCGATTTGAGTTCCCCGTTAGGGATGAGCAGTTGCGGGCCAAGCTCGAGCAAGACCTGATTGCATTTGGGCCTCATGAAATGCATCGCAGACTGGGTGCCATCGACCCTTCGGCAGCGAGCCGCATCATCCCTGAGAATGGCCGACGAAGTGTTCGTGCAATCGAGATAGTGACGCTCACCGGTCAACCCTTCGCGGCGGCACTGCCTGAAACCCCGGAGGATTGGCAGCCGGTCCTCGAAATTGGCATCACTGGGGACCGTGAAGATCTTCGCGCACGTCTCGAGCAGCGGGTCCGCAAAATGTGGGAACAGGGCCTACTTAATGAGGCAAGAGCGCTGGAGCCTTTAGGTCTCCGGATGGGTAAGACCTCATCTGTCGCAATTGGCTACAGCCAGGCCCTCAAACAAATAGATGGGCTCTGGACAGAGGAGGTGGCGATAGCCGACACGGTTCGTCTCACCCAAAAATATGCCCGACGCCAGATGTCTTGGTTCAGACGTGATCAAAGAATTCATTGGCTCGATTATCAAGACCCGTTCGCTGGGCAAAAGGCCCTGCAACTAGTTGATGAATGGCTCAGCCTTTAGGCTTGAGTCATGTCTAATCTGCTTTCATTCACCAAGGGCCACGGCACCGGCAACGACTTCGTGCTCTATTTGGACCCTGAAGGCGAAGCCCCGCTTAGCCCGGAGCAGATTGCCAGCATTTGTGACCGTCACTTTGGCATCGGCGCCGACGGTTTGATTCGCGTGGTCAAGTCAGCAAGTCTCCCAGAGGGTGCAGCGAGCCTTGTCGAGGAGCCGGCTGCCGAATGGTTCATGGACTATTACAACGGAGATGGCTCCACGGCTGAGATGTGCGGCAATGGCACACGAGTTTTTGCCCGTTATCTAACTGAAAAAGGGCTGGTTCACCTGCCAGAGGGAGAAACTCTGTCAATTGGAACTCGTGCCGGAGTAAAAGACATTCAGCGCAATCTGGCCGGTTTCGTGGTCGATCTTGGGCGATGGAAGCTTGATGCAGAAGTGCTAGTCAAAGCGTCAAACCTTGATGTTCCTCGCCCCGGGCAGGGAATTAATGTCGGAAATCCTCATGTGGTTGTCGCATTGGCCGAACCTCGAGATTTGGCTACGCTCGACCTAGCCGAGTTGCCTGAGATCATCCCGGTGCCGGCTGACGGGGCAAACATCGAGTTCGTGGTGCCCGCCGAGCCAATGGTGGTCAATGGAGTCGGTTCAATCAACATGCGCGTCTACGAGAGAGGTGCCGGCGAAACCCTATCTTGCGGCACAGGTATTGTTGCCGCGGCGCTTGCAACCAGGCATTGGGCGGGTCCAGGGGCTCCAAATCAATGGAAGGTCACTGTTCCCGGCGGCGTTCTCGGGGTCCGAATGTTTGCTGCCGAGGATGGCGAACACGTTGGTCTGAGTGGTGCTGCCGAGCTGGTCTACGACGGTGTCCTTGACCTCGAGACGCTAAAGCCCCGCAAACCGTTCTAAGCATCCGACACGTCTGCCCGCGCTCTAGGGGTTAGACGCGGTTTTTTACCCTAAAAACGCGAAAACCCTTTGCAGTGTCAACGCGGATGGTCGAGAAGCCCTCGGGCATCTCAGACTCCAACCATCGTTGTAGAGAATCGGCACCAAGGTGCTTCTGCACAACCAGGTAACCCTCAGCAGATTCGCTGAGTCTTGGAAGCCAAGTCGACAATATTTCGTGAAGAGCATCCTTGCCGACTCGAATTGGCGGATTCGACCAAATGCCACTGAACTTTAGATCTTCGGGCAGATCTTCAGGGCGAGCGGTTTTCACATTCTTCAGACCAAGCCGTGCCGCATTTGCTGCGGTTAGATCGAGAGAGCGTTGATTGATGTCGATGGCCCAAACGGTTGCGTTTGGTGAACGAGAGGCGAGCGAAAGGGCAATGGGGCCCCATCCGCAGCCAATGTCCAGGATGTTTCCGCTGGGCGGAGCTTCATCTAGGTGCTCAAGGAGAACGAGAGTTCCCTGGTCGATGTGATCTGGGCTGAATATGCCGCCCGAGGTCGTCACAACCGCGGGTTTGCCGTCGATCACCACGTGAATTTCTTTTGGCTTGTACTTGCTGTCAGGGGCCTCCGAAAAGTAATGATCAGAGGACATGTTCGTTACCCTATTACAAATCAGCAAACTAGTGTTAGTTGTGATGAATGACGAGCAGCTAGAAGATGGCGACAGCGCCAAAAAGTCGGATACGACTAAGGCTTCCTTTGCCTCGCGCGGCGATGAGGTAGTCGATCGTATCCTGCGTCGTGGCGAGCGTGCGGCTGCACTCGGAGCCGATGACACCCACGGCTATTCCGCTTCAGACGGAGATCAGTTTGATGTCCAAGACCGAGCTTCCCTTCGCCGCGTAAATGGCCTTTCTACTGAGCTTCAAGACATCACCGATGTTGAGTATCGTCAGTTGCGTCTCGAGAAGGTGCTGCTGATCGGCCTATGGGGTTCGAACTCACTCGAAGATGCAGAGAACTCGCTCCGAGAATTGGCGGCTCTTGCCGAGACCGCAGGTTCAACAGTCCTAGATGGTCTGCTGCAGCGTCGAAGCTACCCAGATCCAGCAACTTATCTCGGCAAGGGTAAAGCCGAGGAGCTCCGTGAATTGGTAGTTTCCTCTGGTGCCGACACAGTCATCGCCGACACCGAATTGGCTCCGAGCCAGCGCCGCAACCTTGAGGATGTGGTCAAGGTGAAGGTGGTTGACCGAACCGCAGTAATTCTTGACATTTTTGCTCAACACGCGAAATCCCGCGAGGGTAAAGCTCAGGTCGAGCTCGCTCAGCTTGAATACCTCCTCCCGCGTCTTCGTGGTTGGGGTGAGTCCATGTCCCGTCAGGCCGGAGGCCAGGCGGCCGGTGGTGTGGGTATGGGTTCTCGTGGTCCAGGTGAAACCAAAATTGAACTCGATCGCCGTCGAATCAATACTCGGATGGCTAAGCTGCGCAAGCAGATTGTCGAGATGGAACCTGCGCGTGAAACCAAGCGGTCAACTAGAAAGAAGAACCAGGTTCCCGCCGTTGCTATCGCCGGCTATACAAATGCCGGTAAGTCCTCGCTGTTGAACAAGATGACACAGGCCGGCGTGCTTGTCCAGAACGCTTTGTTTGCCACCCTCGATCCGACGGTTCGCAAAACAAAAACTCCGGATGGACGCGACTACACTCTGGCGGACACTGTCGGATTCGTTAGAAACCTCCCTCACCAACTCGTGGAGGCCTTCCGGTCGACTCTTGAAGAAATCGCGGCTGCCGACCTCATCGTTCACGTTGTTGATGCATCCCACCCAGACCCGGGCAGCCAGATCGCTACCGTCAGGGACGTCATCGGAGATGTTGGTGCGCGCGGAATCCCAGAGTTGATTGTCTTTAACAAGATTGACTTGGCCGACGCTACTCAAAGAATGGCACTTCGCGGAATGGAACCCGGTTCCATCGGAGTTTCGGCACGAACTGGAGAGGGAATGGAGGAACTACTCCAGCGGATAGCTGACCTTCTACCCGAACCAAATATCGAAGTTGCCGTGCTGATCCCTTACGACCGAGGAGATTTAGTCTCTCGTCTACATCTAAACAGTCGCATCCTGATGCTCGACTACCGAGACGGCGGAACCTTCGTCAGGGCAATGGTCAAGCCTGAAATGGCTGCTGAGCTGGCTCAGTACCGGCTCGTCATCTGATCTTTAGATTGAGCGTAGGACTGCAACTACCTTGCCGAGGATTACCGCATGGTCACCAAGGATGGGTTCGAACTCTGAGTTGCGAGGCAGCAGCCAGGTGTGCCCATCTCGTTGTTTGAAAGTCTTAACTGTGGCTTCTTCTTCAAGCATGGCCGCCACGATATCGCCATTTTCCGCGGTCTGCTGAGATCGAACAACAACCCAGTCGCCGTCGCAGATGGCAGCGTCAATCATAGATTCACCGACCACCTTCAATAGAAACAGGTCTCCCTTTCCGACCAACTGGCGGGGGAGAGGGAAGATTTCCTCAACATTTTGATCCGCGGTGATTGGTACACCGGCCGCGATTCGGCCAACCATCGGAACCATCGCCGCTTCACCGTATGGAGTCGGGTTATCCGACTGCGCCGTCTGACCGTCGTAGAGGCCCTCCGGTTCGATGAGCACTCTGATGGCTCGGGCAGTATTTGCGTCAAATGAGATGTAATGCGCGTCCTTGAGCTGTTCGAGCTGGTACTTAACACTCGAAACGGCCTTTAAGCCAACCTCGTCGCCGATCTCGCGTAGCGAGGGGGTGTACCCACTCTGATCTTTAGAGCGAATGATGAATTCCAAAATGCGCTCTTGCATCTGACTCAAGTTGTCTGAACGCTTTGCCATTTGCTGCCCTCCGCCGATCTGTAGGGATTTCACGCAGCCACTAACTTAAATGTCCGAGGTCTGCGATTGACTCCATCTATCGAAATTGTATTCGGATTCAAGCTTGAAGACAAACACATTTTCGAAAGAAAAAAGAATTACTTGACAAATTAGGTGTGTTTGTTCGTAAACTTGTTCTAATTCGAACAGATGTTCGGAAAACAGGTTTCTCAGAGCAAGACCGAAAGCAATGAAAGGTAGGGGTGTAGCAAATGACTAACTACGCACCGGCTTCAAGAATCACTCGTCCAATTGCACCTGTTTCAAAGCGCACCGTTCTAAACGCTAAGGGTCGCATCTTTGTGCGCCAGGCATCGGTCGTCACGGTAGCCGTTTTAGCTGCCATCGGTTTCTTTTCTGGCCAAGCCGCTAGCGCGGGTTCAACAGCTGTGAAGTCGCACTTCACCTACGTGACGATTCACTCTGGTGAGAGCCTCTGGCAGCTTGCCGGGGAGATTGCGCCAAATGCGGACCGTCGCGAGTGGATCGCTCAGGTTGTCGACCTAAACGCTCTTACCTCGGCAGATGTAACGCCAGGGCAGCGGATCGCCCTCCCTTAGTCAGCTCTCTGCTCGGGTTGTCGCTTCTGGTCGGCACACCCCGCTGCCATATACTCTTTGTATGGCGAGACTTGAAGACCTACCCCTACGCGACGACCTTGTCGGGCAGCAACCGTATGGTGCACCGCAATTGGATGTTCCTGTGTCGCTCAACGTTAACGAGAACACTCACCGCGTTCCCCTAGAGGTAGCCGAAGACATCATCCAACGCTTGGCAAAGGCATTGATGTCCATCAATCGCTACCCAGACCGCGAGTTCATACCCCTTCGCGAAGCCCTATCGAAGTATTTGGGACACGGTCTCACCCCCGAGAACATATGGGCCGGCAACGGTTCAAACGAGGTGCTTCAACACATTTTTCAGGCGTTCGGAGGCCCGGGGCGCAAATTTCTGAGCTTCACTCCGACTTATTCGATGTATCCAATCATTGCTTCCGGCACGCAGACCGAGTACGTGGCTGTGCCTAGAGCAGATCGATTTGAATTGACTCCGGAGTTGATTCGCTCAGCCATTCTTGAGCACAAACCAAACATCGTCATTCTTTGCGCGCCAAATAATCCAACCGGCACTCCATTGGCTCTTGATTGTGTGGAGGCGGCTTACGATGCGATTACCGAGGTAAGTGGCGGAATTTTGGTTGTCGACGAGGCCTATCAAGAGTTTGGTGCCGACCCAGCGGTAACAGCTATTTCGTTGCTCGATGGTCGTGAACGCTTGCTCATCAGCCGGACCATGTCGAAGGCGTTCGCGTTCGCGGGAGCTCGAGTCGGTTACTTGGCAGCAGACCCGGCTGTAATCGATGCTCTTCGTTTAGTGCGTTTGCCTTATCACCTAAGTGCTTTCACGCAGGCGGCCGCCGAAGGCGCGCTTGCGCATTCCTCGGTGATGCTCTCCAAAGTCGATGACATTCGGGCACAGAGAGACCGAATCGTCACTGAATTGAAATTGATGGGGCTTGACCCGTATCGTTCCGATGCCAACTTCGTTCTTTTCGGAGGGCTTACCGACCCAGCTGCAATTTGGCAGAAGTTACTCGACCGCGGAGTGCTTATCAGGAATGTTGGGCTCGATGGCACTCTTCGCGTAAGCGCTGGTACCGAATCGGAAACTTCCGCGTTCCTAGGTTCTCTAAGGGAAGTAATCGAGGACTAGGCACTCGCTAGACTTAAGGCATCCCAGCGGTGTTTAGTTTCATCGCCACGGCGAAAGGCAAAACAATGAATCGCATCGCTCAACTTCAGCGTCGCACCAGTGAGTCTTCTATCGACTTGTCGATCAACCTAGATGGAACCGGTCGCTCGGAGATCTCAACCACCGTGCCGTTTTTCGATCACCTACTCACCGCCTTCGCTAAGCACTCGCTCGTTGATCTCGTGGTGAAGGCGTCCGGTGACACTCACATCGATGTGCACCACACCGTTGAAGACACCGCGATTGTTTTGGGTCAGGCCATCAAGCAGGCTCTGGGGGACAAATCTAAGATTGCTCGCTACGGTGACTCGACCGTTCCGCTTGACGACGCGCTCGCGCGCGCAGTGGTTGACGTCTCTGGCCGCCCATACTTGGTTCACACCGGAGAACCTGCGGGTTTTGAGTTTCACCTAATCGGCGGTCACTTTACCGGTTCGATGATCCGCCACGTGTTTGAAGCGATTTCCTACAACGCCGGCATTACCGTGCACGTTACAGTGCTCGATGGCCGCGACCCACACCACATCGCCGAAGCAGAATTCAAGGCATTCGCACGCGCCTTCCGTAAGGCTGTAGAGCTTGACGCTCGCGTAGAGGGCATCCCCTCAACCAAGGGCGCTCTATGAGTTCACCGCACGTAGTCGTTCTTGATTACGGCAGTGGCAACGTGCACTCGGTGGCTAAGGCCCTCGAGGTAGCCGGAGCAAAGGTTGAACTCACGCGGGACCGAGACTCGGTTCTCAAAGCGGATGGTCTGATCGTTCCTGGCGTGGGAGCTTTCACTGCAGTCATGGATCAACTAAACGTAGTCAATGGTGGCGAGCTTATTGACAAGCGCCTGGTTTCGGGCAAACCGGTTATGGGAATTTGCGTTGGCCTACAGGTGCTTTTTGAACACGGTGTTGAGCATGGCATTGAAACCGATGGTTTAGGTCAATGGAGGGGCACTGTGGAGCTTCTCGATTCTCCGCTGGTTCCCCACATCGGTTGGAACACTGTCACCCCGCCGACCGGGTCGCCTCTTTTCCAAGGAATTGCGGAGGAGCGTTTCTACTTTGTCCACTCTTATGGCGTTCAAGATTGGCAGTATGACGGGCTCGGCCCAATCCCATCGCCGGTTCCAACCTGGACTGAGTATGGTTGCGAGTTCGTTGCCGCAGTTGAAAATGGTCCACTGACGGCGACTCAGTTTCACCCTGAAAAGTCCGGCCAGGCCGGCATCCAATTGCTTACCAATTGGCTAAACACTTTTTAAACCCACCAACTTTTTAGCGAAAGACGCATGACATGGCTCAAAACTCAACCTACCTAGAACTACTGCCAGCCGTAGATGTTGCCGACGGTAAAGCAGTTCGCCTTACGCAGGGCGAAGCCGGTTCCGAAACGGATTACGGTAGCCCGCTAGAGGCGGCTCAAACTTGGATTGAGGCCGGTGCTGAGTGGATTCACTTGGTTGATTTGGATGCCGCTTTTGGTCGTGGGGATAACCGTGCCATCATCCGTGAAGTTGTCAATGCTTCAACCTCGGTCAAGATCGAGCTTTCTGGCGGAATTCGCGATGACGCTTCACTTGAAGCCGCACTCGAAGCTGGCGCCACGCGAGTCAATCTCGGCACTGCCGCTCTGGAGAACCCGGAGTGGACCGAGCGTGTGATTGCAAAGTTCGGCGATGCAATTGCCGTTGGTCTTGACGTCCGCGGCACAACGCTTGCCGCGCGTGGCTGGACTCGCGAGGGCGGAGACCTCTGGGAGGTTCTAGCTCGTCTCGAGGGTGCTGGTTGCCCACGTTATGTGGTTACCGATGTCACCAAGGATGGAACCCTAAAGGGGCCAAACGTTGACTTGCTCCGTGAAGTCATGAAGCGCACATCGAAGCCGGTAGTCGCATCGGGGGGCATCAGCTCACTGCAAGATATCCATGATTTGCACAACCTGGTTGCCGAGGGCCTCGAGGGTGCCATCCTCGGTAAGTCGCTCTATGCCAACAAGTTCACCTTGCAAGAGGCTTTGGCCATCGCAAACGTTCGCGTCTAACCAACTTCCGACTCCAGGCGCAAACTACGATGGACAGTCACGACCACAAGCACATCAACAAGGATCGCTTCGCCGACTCTGCCGGTGTGCCATGGGAGGGGAGAGGTTTTGACCCAAACCCTTTTGCAGGCGATGACGGTTCCGCAAACCCGGACCTAATTCGAGCGCTCGCCGAATACCGTGAGGACCCACGGGACCCACGGCCGGTGTTCAGGGCCTTTGCGGCTTCAAGGCTCTTGATTCCTCTTCTTGCTGACCTGGGTGAATCCGGTGAAGGTGCGCACGGGCAAACCGTCGATAAAAGCGCTGATCTTTCCATAGTTACCGTGCAGACCCCGGATGGTCAGACCGGGCTACCCGTTTTTTCTTCGGTTGCAACCATGTCAAAGTGGAATAAGCTCGCGCGTCCCGTTCCGAGCGAGGCCCCGAAAGTTGCCCTCGCAGCGGCCTCGGAGGGAAACACCCGAATGGTGCTAGACCCAGGCAGCGAAACAGAGTTTGTCTTCCGTCGACCTGCCATCAAAGCCATGGCGATGCAACAGGAGTGGACGCCCTCGTTTTTGAGCGAGGAGGTTGGTCGAGCATTTGCCGCGCCAATCGATGAAGCTGAATCGGAGGTTTTGGCGATTTACCTTGAATCGGGTGATCCAACCGCACGCCTTCGAGGAGCGGAACTCCAAATCACACTGAAACTAGAACCAGGCCTGACCGAAGCTGATGTGCAGGCTTTAGTCTCAAGGCTTGCTGGGGCCTGGGCAGATAGCGAAGTAATCGCGGAATCAGTTGACTCCATGGAACTTCGGCTAGTTGCGGCAACCTAATAGTCGCCTCAACGGTTCAGTGGCGGCACCCAAATGACTTCTTAGTTAACCGGGCCGGTGAACTTCTCGCCAGGTCCCGCCCCCGGAGCATCCTTGATGATTGAAGCTTCTCGGAAGGCGAGCTGAACCTGGCGCAAAGCATCGCGCAGTGGCCTTGCATGGTGGTCGCCAAGGTCACCGGCGGCCGCAGTGATGAAACCCGCGGTTGCATTGATTAGCTTGCGCGCCTCATCTAGGTCGCCCTTGCGGCCGTCCTCGGCCAAGCCGCACTGCACGGCGGCAACGGTAAGTAGGTCAACCGCATAGCGGCCGATTACCTCTACCGCTGGAAGGTCGGCAATGTCCTGCAGCTGCTGTTCCGGTGCCTGAGGTTCGTGCGAGGCTGAATTTGAAGCAGCTGTAGACAAGGGGTTCTCCTTTTGGGTTCTTTCTGATAGGCTATCCCATGGCTCCGAGGTTCGTCCTCGGTCAGAAGTGGATTAATTTCCCACCCGCGATCGCCGAACTAGTGTCTCAGACACATAGGTGGCCGGGTAAAGCTGGAGACTTTATCGTTTCTGTACGCATTCAGGCTGCCCGCCTGTGGC
>CANGGL010000047.1 GCA_947453465.1 Microbacteriaceae bacterium
CCTGTCTGACCGTGGTCGAACACGATGCCACTTCGTTCACCGCCGATGTCATGCAAGAGACCCTGAACCTCACCTCGCTAGCCGGCATCAAAGTTGGCGACCCAGTCAACCTTGAGCGCGCGATGACTGCAGCCACTCGATTCGGCGGGCACGTTGTTCAAGGTCACGTGGATGGCGTTGGCGAGATCATCAGCCGAACTCCAAGTGAAAACTGGGAGCTGGTTCAGGTTCGCATCCCGAAGCAGCTTATGAAATACGTGGTGCTCAAGGGCTCAATCACCATCGATGGTGTTTCACTGACCGTCAATGAGGTGGGCGAAGATTTCATCGGCCTTAGCCTCATCCCCGAAACACTCAAACTGACCACCCTGGGTTCGAAGCACCCGGGCGACAAAGTCAACGTCGAAGCCGACGTTATGGCAAAACACATCGAGCGTTTGCTTGAAGCGAGGAACATCTAATGCCACTATCAACCATCGAAGAAGCCCTAACGGCTCTGCGCGAAGGCAAGCCGGTGTTGGTTGCCGACGCCGAAAACCGAGAAAATGAAGGCGATGCCGTGATGGCCGCCGAGTTTGCCACCGAAGAGTGGATTGCCTGGATTGTGCGCAACACCTCGGGTTACCTTTGCGCGCCGATGACCGAGCAGATGGCAAATCACCTCGAGTTGCCGCTGATGACTATCGCCAACCAGGACAACCTGCGCACCCAGTACACAATTTCGGTTGATGCTGCGGCCGGCGTGACCACCGGAATTTCGGCGGCCGACCGCGCACGCACCCTGCAGGCACTAGCCAGCCCAACCAGCACCCCCGAGTCGCTGATTCGCCCAGGCCACGTGATTCCACTGCGTGCACACCAAGGCGGAGTTATTGGGCGCCAAGGCCACACCGAGGCAACCGTCGACCTACTGAAGCTGGCTGGGCTCACCCCGGTTGGCGTCATTGCCGAGATGGTTTCTGCCGACGGCAGCATGACCCGCATGCCGGAGCTTCTCGAAATTGGTGCCCGCGAAGGTCTGCCGGTAATCACCATTGAACAACTGGTTGAATTCCGTAAGGCTCAGGACAACTTCCCTGAGGAGACCGTTAACGACCGTATTCGATTTGAGGCCGAGGCTAAGCTACCAACCATCCACGGTGACTTCCGTGTGCGTGGCTATTACGACACCCGCACCACCGCCGACCACGTGGCTATCATCGCCGGCAACCCAAGCGGTGACGATGTGTTGATTCGCATGCACTCTGAGTGCATCACCGGTGAAGCCTTTGGTTCACTCAAGTGCGAGTGCGGCCCGCAGCTTGACTTTGCCCTAGACCAGATTGCCAAGGACCCTAAGGGCGGCATCGTGATTTACCTTCGCGGTCAGGAGGGTCGCGGAATTGGCCTGCTGAACAAGCTGAAGGCCTATGCGCTTCAGGACACCGGCCTGGACACCGTGGATGCCAACCTGGCTCTTGGCTTGCCTAGCGAGAACCGCGAGTATGGAGCCGCCGTTTCAATCCTTCGAGACCTCGGCGTAACTAGCGTTCGCTTGATGACCAACAACCCGGCCAAGAGCGCCTTCTTGAACGAAGCCGGTCTAAAGGTCAACTCATACGTGCCGATCATTGTCGGCGAAGCAGCACAAAACCAGCAGTATCTAGAAACCAAACGTGCCCGTATGGGCCACATCATTCCGGAGGTAAAGGCATGAGCGGAGCGGGAGCCCCAAAACTAGCAATCGATGCGAGCGGCCTGCAGGTTGCGATTGTCGTGACCAGCTGGCACACCCAGATCACCGATGGCCTTTTGGCCGGAGCCGAGCGCGCCCTGAAGGCTGCCGGCAACACCGAGTATGAAATCTGGCGTGTCCCAGGCGCATTCGAGCTGCCACTTGGTGCACAGTTTGCCATCGATGCCGGTGCCGACGTTGTCATTGCCCTAGGCGTTGTCATTCAGGGCGACACCCCTCACTTTGACTATGTATGCTCGGCGGCCACCGATGGACTAAACCGTGTGCAGCTAGACAGCGGAGTGCCGGTTGGCTTTGGCTTGTTGACCGTGAACACCGAACAGCAGGCTCTTGACCGTGCCGGGCTAGAAGGCTCGAAGGAAGACAAGGGCGCAGAGGCAGTTGAAGCTGCGGTGCTCATGGCTAGACTGAAAGCATGAATCTAGTACTCGACATCACTCTGGCTATCCACCTACTGGCGTTCGCGACCATCATTGGTGGCGTGCTTTCAGAGACCAAGAACTTCAAGACCGGCGCAAAGGTCAACCCTGCAATTTTGCACGGCTCATGGCTTGCACTATTGACCGGCCTAATCTTGACCGGTTTGGTTTATGCAATCGGCGAAGAGAACATCAACAACCTTGTTCTTTCAATCAAGGGTCTATTGTTGACCGCAATCTTCTTCGTCGGTTACACCTACCAGAAGAAGGAATCGGCCCCTAAGTGGGTTGTTCCAACCATCGGCGTTCTAGCCGTGGCAGCGATGGGCTTTGCCGTTATCGGTCACATCGTAGTCAGCAAGTAAATACTTCAAAAAGAAACGGCCCCGCGGATAGGTTCCGCAGGGCCGTTTTTTCTTGGCCGGCTATTTTATGAACAGCGCGGTTAGCCGCCTGGTGGTGAAGAAAAGGCCAGCCACAATCATCACCAAGAAGTAGGCAATGTGCCAGCCAATAGATGAGTCGATGTTGCCGAGCATGAAGCCTCGCTCCAGCTGAATGGCATGCCAGAGCGGCAGAGCCTGAATCACCGACTGAATCCACTCCGGGTAAATGTTCAGCGGATAAAAGGTGCCCGAGAACAGAAACATTGGCAGCATGAAGAAGTTGATCCAGTTCATCTGGTGAAAAGTCTTCAGATAAGACGTGATCGCCATGCCAAATGAAGCAAACCCGAAGGCAATCAGAACCGCGCCAGGGATGGCCAGTAGCGCCCACCAGCTTGGAATCAGACCGAGCGGAGCCATAACCGCCATAAATCCGATTGCATAAACCAGACCGCGCAAGAGCGCCCAACTGATTTCACCGACAGCCACGTCCAATGGTCCTAGCGATGTTGCCAGCATGGTTTCGTAGAGCTTGGCAAAGTGCATCTTGAAGAATACGTTCCAAGTTGAGTCGTAAATTGCACCGTTCATCGCCGAGGTTGCCAGCAGCGCCGGTGCAATAAAAGCCGCATAAGAAACCGGGTGGCCAGAACCATCGGTTACGCCACCGATGAGTTGGCCGATGCCGAAACCAAAAGCCATCAAATAGAACAACGGCTCGACGAAACCAGAAAGCACAATTATCCAGTTCGAGCTGCGAAATGCCATCAAGTTGCGTTCGAGCGCAACGCGACTGCGACCCGAATAGACACCGCGCCCCGGCTTATTGCGGCGGCGCTCTGCGATTGCTACCGCGCTGTCTGCGGCCAGCCCAATCATGCTCATGCGGCCAACCTCTTTGCCATCTGGCGGTAGCCGAGTGTCAGCCCGACCGAAATCCAAAGAGCCAGGTAAACCCAGTGACTGATCGTGACCCACCCCTGCTGTGCACTGCCATAGCTGATGGTGCGGCCTAAGTCGGTACCATGCCAAAGCGGCGAGATCCAGCCAACCCACTGCAGGTAAAACGGCATCGACTCGAGCGGGTAAAAAGTGCCCGAAAACATCATCATCGGGGCAATGATGAATCGGCCAACGATAGCGAAGAAGCCATCGTCTTCCTTGACGTAGGTGGTAACCGCCAGCATTACCGAACCAAAGGCAGCGCCGGTCAGAATTGCTGAGAAGAACATCGGCAGGGCAACATCCAGGGTGATGGCACCGAAGGCCAAGAGCACACCCTCATAAATGCCTACCGTCACGACGGTTCGTGCCAGGGCCGCAGCCAGCAGCCCATTGACTATGTCTCGGCCGGTGATCGGCGTCGCATTCATCGCGAAGAAGTTCTTATTCCAGAGGAACCCTTCCATCACCGGGAACGAGGTTTCATCCTGAAAGGCCTGGATCGAAGCGCTAGCCAACAGCGCCGGTGCCAAGAAGGTCAGGTATGAAACTCCCCCGAGCTGCGATGCGCTGCCGTTTGAATCAACCAGCGCACCGATGCCGATACCCACCGAAAAGAGGTAAAGCACCGGGTTTCCGAGGCCGAAGGCCGCGATGGAACCCCACCACTTCATCATGTTTCGGATGCGAGCCTCGGCCACGTGCAACCAGGCAAAGTTTCGCGCGCGAGCCACATCAACCAGGTTTAGCGAACCCTGCCAGACCGAATCGTGCACAGACTTTTCGATTGAAACACCGACGGTGTTTGCGTTTGCCGAACTCATTTACTCGACCAAGGTTCTGCCGGTCAGGCGTAAGAACACATCCTCTAGCGAGCTGCGGCGAACCAGCGAGGTCACCGGCTCTAGGCCGAGTTTCAGAATCGCCTGCAGGTCTTCCTCGCCGTTCTCCGAATAGATCAGGATGCGGTCGGGCAATACCTCGGTGCGGTGACCGAGGTGGAAAATCTGCTCGGCAATTTCGATATTTTTGCTCGAACCGAAACGCACCTCGAGTACCTCTTTGCTGGCGAAGCGCTTGATCAGATCTGCCGGGCTACCCTCAGCCATAATCTTGCCTTTATCCATGACGATGAGGCGGTCGCAAAGCTGCTCGGCTTCATCCATGTAGTGGGTGGTGATAACAAGAGTGACGCCTTGTTCTTTGAGTCGAAATAGGCGGTCCCAGAGAATGTGTCGGGCCTGCGGGTCAAGGCCGGTGGTCGGCTCGTCAAGCATCAAGATCTCTGGTTCGTTCACCAAACCGCGGGCGATGGTGAGGCGGCGCTTCATGCCTCCCGAGAGTTCCTCGGCCTTGGCATTGCGCTTCTCGGTTAGCTGAGCAAATTCAAGCAGCTCTTCAACCTTGGTTTTCAAAAACTTGCGGCTCAGGCCGAAGAACCGGCCGTAGGCAAATAGGTTTTCATGCACCTTGAGTTCACGATCGAGGTTGTCCTGCTGGGGCACAACACCGAGGTGGGCGCGAATCTCTGGGCCACGCTTATTTGGGTCCAAGCCAAGGATGGTGAGCTCGCCGCCGGTGCGCTTTGACACCGAAGCAATCATTTTCATGGTGGTTGACTTGCCGGCTCCGTTTGGGCCAAGAAGGCCGAATGCCTCACCCTTGCGAACCTCGAAATCGATGCCATCCACGGCCACGAAATCTCCGTACACCTTGCGTAGGCCGCGGGCCACAATCATGTGAGTTTGCTCTTCTTGTGAAGTCATAGACGCTAATCTACTAGCCTTAACTAATGCCTCAAAACAAGCCAAACCCTGCCGCTTCACGCGTCATGCTTGGCAATAAGAGGGTCACCGGCAAAGAGCAGTATTACACCCCAGCTAACCTTGCCGAGAGGCTGATTTCAGAGGTTTTGACACTGGTGCCAGACCTGGCCAAACGAACCGTAATTGAGCCGGCTGGAGGCACCGGTTCATTCATCAAGGCGGCCCAGCGAGTGGGCGTCACAAAGTTTTTGTCATTCGACATCGAACCAAAGCATGATCTGGTGAAAAAGGCCGACTTCCTCGGTAAAAAGATTTCGGTTGAAAATGCGGTGACCATTTCCAACCCGCCCTTCGGCCGCAACAACTCACTCAGCATTCCCTTTTTCAATAAGGCCGCACAAAACAGTGAGTTCATATGCTTCATCGTGCCGCGGTCTTGGCGAAAGTGGTCGGTGATTAACCGGCTTGATTCGAGATTCCACCTGGTGGCCGATCACGACATCCTGATTGATTATGAAGATGACATCGGCGAGCCCCTCTCAAAGCGCACGAGCCTGAACACCTGTTTTCAGATTTGGCAGCGCAAAGAAGAACTGCGCCCCCTGATCAAGGTTCGCGACATGGGTCTGATTGAAAAGTGTGCCCCCGAGGTCGCCGATGTTGCGCTGACCATCTTTGGCTTTAGCTGCGGCAAGGTGCGCACCGAGTTTGATCGAAAGCCCAATTCCACTGTGATGTTCCTGAGAGTTCTTCACCCGAAGGCTCTCGAGGCTCTGAAGAGCGTAGATTTCAATAAGTTCTCCCAGAACACGGCCTACACGGCCGCGCTTGCGTTGCCCGAAATCAACTATTTGTTGAATGAGGCGATTCTGGGGAATCCGCATCTAGAAGAACCGAGTTAAACAAGACATGAGCATGATGGGTGGTCGCGGACGCGGCCGAGGATTATCAACAAAAGACACCGGTCCGAAGGCAAAGTTTTCTCAACTGATGCCCTACCTAATGGAGCACAAGCCTGCCCTCTGGATTGCAATGGGGCTATCGGTTCTTGGCGCAGCCATCAGCCTGGCACAACCTCTGGTTGTCGGCCAGGTTATCACCGCCGTTCAAAAGGGCAGCGCAATGGGGCCGCTGATCTTCCTACTTGTTGCGGTCATCGTCGGCAGCGCGGTCAGCGGCGGATTCATGTATTACGTGTTGGCCAAGGCCGGTGAAGGCGTGGTGCTCTCGGCCCGCCAAAAGCTGGCTCACCGCCTACTCAAGCTACCGATTCACGAGTATGACCTTCGCCGCACCGGCGACTTGGTGTCCCGTGTCGGTTCAGACACCACCCTCCTCCGCGCCGTGCTAACCCAGGGTCTGGTGGACGCCGTCGGTGGAGTGTTGATTTTCGTCGGCTCACTGGTGGCCATGGCCATCATCGACCCCCTGCTGCTCGGTTTGACCCTGCTCATGGTGGTTTTCGCCATCGCATCGATTGCCGTTACCGCCCGCCAGGTTCGTTCGGCCACCACTCGCGCCCAACAACGCGTTGGTGACATGTCGGCCGCGGTCGAGCGCGCACTCTCGGCGGTTCGCACCATCCGTGCCGCCCGCGCCGAAAAGCGTGAGAGCCAGGCCATCGTCAAGGATGCCAACGAGGCCTATAAGCAGGGCGTGAAAATTGCTCGAATCAACGCGATGATTACCCCGATTGCCGGTTTGGCTATGAATGGTGCGTTCATCGTGGTGCTTGGTGTTGGCGGCTACCGCGTGGCCACCGGAACAACCTCGGTCGCGAGCCTGATCACTTTCATTTTGTTGATGTTCCAGATGATTCGCCCGCTTGGTCAGGCCTTCGGCGCCTACAGCTCGGTTCAATCTGGGCTTGGCGCTTTGGCCCGAATCCAGGAGATTCTGGATGTGCCACTCGAAGAGACCGAAGCCGAGGCCCGCAACTCAGCCAAGCCGGTTGCCGTGAACCAGAACGCCATCGAATTTGACCAGGTTTCTTTCGGCTATGCAGCCGCGCCGGTCTCCGAGGACAACCCAAACCCAGAGAGCCGTGAGGTTCTCGACAAGGTCTCGTTCACCGTAGCAAGAGGTGCCCGCATCGCCCTGGTTGGCCCATCTGGCTCGGGTAAATCGACCATTTTCTCGCTGATTGAGCGTTTCTACGAGCCAACCACCGGTCAAATTCTGCTGGACGGCCAGGCGGTCACCACTCTGAGCCGCGATGCAGTTCGCTCACAGATTGGCTATGTCGAACAGGATGCTCCGGTCTTGGCCGGCTCACTGCGCGCCAACCTGATGATTGGCTCCCCCGAGGCCACCGATGAGCAGCTCGTTGCAGTTCTTGCCGAAGTGAACCTGACCGAGGTTCTCGAGCGCGATAAGCGTGGGCTAGATGCCGAGGTTGGCGAAAATGGCATCATGCTATCTGGTGGTGAACGGCAACGTCTGGCAATTGCTCGCGCCCTACTTTCTGCTCCCCCAATTCTTTTGCTCGACGAGTCAACCTCATCGCTTGATGGTTTGAATGAGCAAAGAATGCGCGAGGCGATTGATTCCGTTGCGAAGAATCGCACCCTTATTGTGATCGCTCACCGTCTGTCCACCGTGGTCGACAGCGATCAGATCATCGTGCTCGAAAACGGCAAGGTAATCGGCATCGGCACTCACAGCGAGCTTGTGGTTTCTACACCGCTATACAAAAAACTCGCTAAGCAGCAGCTTCTGGTTTAGTCGCTACAAAAAGGTTTGAATCTTCGCTAGAGGGGATCGCCGCAGCCTTGTAGGGTTAGAAAAGATTTTCAATCTTGAGAGGTACTTCGATGGCTAACCCAACCGAACGTTCTTATGCCGAAGCCCTGGATGCCGCCGACCCGCTGGCAAAGTATCAGGGCCAGTTTCAGGTCAGCGACCCTGAACTTTGCTACCTGGATGGCAACTCACTTGGCCGCATGCCGCTGGCCGCGATTGAGAGTGTAAACAACTTTCTGACTCAGGAGTGGGGCCGCGAACTGGTTGACGGCTGGTCACACTGGATCGACGAATCTCAGGCCGCCGGAAACCTTCTCGGTCGTTCGGTGCTTGGCGCCGCAGAGGGCCAGACCCTGGTTCAAGACACCACCTCGGTCAACTTTTATCAGATGTGCCTGGCAGCGATCAAGGCGCGCCCTGGCCGCAAAACCATCATCATCGATGCCTCCAACTTCCCGACCGACCGCTACATCCTGGCCGGCATCGCCAAAGACTTTGGCCTCAACCTGGTGACCCTAAACAACGATGGCAGTGGCGGCCCGGGCTCGGTCGAAATCGAATCTGACTGCGAGCTCATCACCCCAGAGGCGCTCGCGCCCCACCTAAACGATGACGTTGCGCTGGTTACCCTGCAGGCCATTCACTACCGTTCAGGCAGCCGCCCAGACATCAAGGGCATCACCGACCTAGTGCGCTCGCACGGCGGATTGGTGGTCTGGGATGCCTCACACGCAGCCGGGGCCATCGACCTGCGTTTTGACGAGTGGGGCGTTGACCTTGCGGTCGGCTGCACCTATAAGTATGGAAACTCTGGCCCGGGTTCACCGGCCTGGCTCTATGTTGCCAAAGCGATGCAACCTCAGGTTTTGCCAACCATTCAGGGTTGGTTCGCTAACGATAAACAGTTTGAGATGGGGCCCTTTTTCGAGGTGGCCGAGGGAATCCGTAGATTCCAGATTGCCAGCCCATCGATCATCGGTATTCGCGTGATGCAGGCCAGCTACCAGATGATTGAAGAGGCCGGCATGGCCGCAATCAGCGAGAAGGCCGCCAAGGGCAGCCAGTTGATTCTTGATTTGTTCGATGCCTGGTTGGCTCCTCTGGGGTTCACGCTAATGACCCCGCGCAGCGCCAATCAGCGCGGTGGACACATCACCGTCGGTCACCCGGATGCTAAAAAGATCGCAGCCGGCATGCGCAAGTTTGCCAACGTTGTTCCCGACTACCGCACTCCAGACTCAATCCGCCTAGCCATGGCTCCCCTGCCAACCAGTTACACAGAAATCTGGGATGGCATGGCTCGCATGCGCGACCTAGTGGCCTCGAAGAAGTATCTCGAGGTTGAAGACAACGGAAGCCGAGTTACCTAATGAGCGAAAAAGCCAAATCAACCGGTGATGCCGAGGCCGGCACCGATAAGAAGGCAATTACCTACATTTCATACCTGAAGGTGGACGAGCTGCTGGAACTTCAGCAGCCCGAGTCTGATGGCGAGCACGATGAAATGCTTTTTATTGTCATTCACCAGACCTATGAACTTTGGTTCAAGCAGA
>CANGGL010000048.1 GCA_947453465.1 Microbacteriaceae bacterium
AGGCTGGCGAGCCCAGGGATCCGTCGCCGTTCTAATTGGTAACACCGCCGAAGACTTCGATGTAGAGAACCTCCGCCGCGTGGCCAGAAGAAACCAAGCCGACGTCTTAGTTGGGATCCATGGGGACCGGATGATTGCCGTTCTCGGCCACATTCAGGTAGGCGTCGACAAATCCGAATCCAACCAGTTCATGAAGCTAGCCGAAGCTCTGGAACCGCTTTTCGGCCCCGGAGCACTCGTGTTGGGCCCAGAAGTTGAGGCGATTTCAGAAGCGAACCGCTCGTCAAAGGCAGCACTGAGTGGCTTTGCTGTGGTTCGGGCTTGGGCAAAGGCCTCAAGGCCAATTGCCGCTGATGACCTTCTCGCAGAGCGAGCGCTAGCGGGTGACATGCTTGCTAAAACCACGTTAATTCACCGCATCTATCGACCGTTGGCAAGCACCTCCCCAGAACTATTGGACACGCTTTCTACCTATTTGGAGAGCGGTCGCTCGCTCGAGACAACGGCGCGAGAACTGTTTGTACATCCGAACACGGTCCGATACCGATTGAAGCGAATCAGCGAAATTATTGGCTGGGATGCCTCCGGCGCCCGCGAGGCATTCATCCTTCAAGTCGCCATGGTTTTAGGCTCTATGAGTGAATCCGATTCAAGGAAGCGAAGGTAGTTTGAAATGATCGTCGTAGTATGCCCAGGTCAGGGGTCCCAAACCCCCGGCTTAATGAACCCGTGGCTTGAACTACCTGCCTTTTCCTCTTCAATTTCGGCAATGCAAGAAGCATCCGGAATCGACTTGTTAGCGCACGGCACCACATCGGATGCAGACACGATCCGTGACACCGCTGTTGCACAGCCTCTAATTGTTTCAGCCGGTGTAGCGACCCTTGCGACTCTCTTTGGGCTCGGCGGAGCGGTCTCAGAAAACATTTCGGGAGTTGCCGGGCACTCCGTAGGTGAAATCACCGCAGCTGTGGCAGCGGGTGTCTTCACCGCGGAACAGGCAATCAAGTTTGTCAAGACTCGCGGTGATGCGATGGCACTTGCCGCCGGGCTCGAGAAGACCAGCATGGCTGCTGTGATCGGTGGTGACCAGATAACTGTCGAGGCGAGACTGCAGGAGTTGGGGCTTTCACCGGCTAACTACAACGGTGGCGGGCAACTTGTTGCTGCCGGCTCTGCCGAAGGAATCACCGCCCTGCAGGCTGAGGGACCAGCAGGCTCACGAGTCATCCCACTTCAGGTTGCCGGCGCATTCCACACCAGATACATGGCACCCGCTGTAGCCACGCTTTCAGACTTCGCCTCAAAGTTACAGGTGGCCAACCCGTCAACCAACCTCTGGAGTAACGCCGGTGGAGCCCTTGTTGATTCGGGTCAAGAATTCTTGAATCTATTGGTAAGTCAAGTCGAGAGCCCAGTTCGTTGGGACCTTTGCATGGCAGCGATGGTCGAGGCCGGCGTCACTGCCCTCATCGAAGTTGCCCCTGCTGGAACACTTGTTGGATTGGCAAAACGTTCGATGCCAGGAATTGAAACTCTCGCCGTCAAAACCCCCGAAAACCTCGACGCAGCACTAGCGTTGATCTCAAACCACGCATAGATAGAGACGACATGACACAGCCAACCCTCAAGCAGTATGAGACTGTCAAGTTCTCTAGAATCTATGCGCTGGGTGCCGCACGCGGTGATCTAACCGTCACCAACGATGACATCGCCGGTCCGATTGACTCAAGTGACGAGTGGATTCGCCAGCGCACCGGTATCGTTACTCGCAGACGCGCATCGGCTGACCGTAGCCTCATGGACATGGCTGTGGAGGCTTCTAATGAGGCCATCGCGGCCGCTGGAATCGACCCAAGCGAAATCGGTGCCGTAATTTTCAGCACCATCACTCACCCATTTCAAACGCCCTCAGCTGCAGCTTTGCTAGCCGACAAGATTGGCGCAAACCCGGCACCGGCATTCGACATTTCTGCTGCTTGTGCTGGCTACTGCTATGGAATTGCTCAGGCAGATGCCTTGGTTCGCTCTGGTATGGCCAAGTACGTCCTGGTAGTCGGTGGTGAGAAGCTTTCAGATTTTATCGATCCAACCGATAGAACAATCTCATTCCTGCTTGGCGATGGCGCCGGCGCCGCGATCGTTGGACCATCAGACACCCCAGGCATCAGCCCAACCGTTTGGGGTTCGGATGGCTCCCACTGGGACGCCGTTGGTATGACCGCATCCTTGCTTGAGCTGCGTGATGGGACCGCTCCATGGCCGACGCTTCGCCAAGAAGGACTTACCGTTTTCAAATGGGCAGTCTGGGAGATGGTCAAGGTTGCCAAGAAGGCCCTAGAGGTTGCCGGCATCACAGCCGATGACCTTTCGGCAATTGTGACCCACCAGGCCAACATCAGAATCATTGATGAACTGGCAAAGCAGCTGGCAATGCCTGAACACGTGGTCATTGCGCGCGACATCATCGTCACCGGAAACACCTCCGCGGCCAGTGTTCCTTTGGCTATGCATCAACTTCTCAAGGATGGGGACGTCAAATCTGGCGGACTCGCCTTGGAAATTGGCTTCGGCGCGGGCCTCGCCTTCGGGGCCCAAGTAGTTGTCCTACCCTAAACTTATAACCGGTCAAATAACCAACAAAGGAGATAAAACATGGCACTTTCGCAGAGCGAAGTTCTAGCAGGTCTTGCTGAGATCGTAAACGAAGAAACCGGCATCGCAACCGAGGCTGTTCAGTTGGAGAAGTCATTCACCGACGACCTCGACATCGACTCAATCTCAATGATGACCATCGTTGTTAACGCAGAAGACAAGTTCGGCGTCAAGATTCCTGATGAAGAAGTAAAGAACCTAATCACCGTTGGTGACGCCGTCAACTTCATCACCGCAGCGCAGGGTTAATTCACCTTGTCAAGCAAAATCGTTGTCACCGGAGTAGGCGCTACCACGCCTCTCGGTGGCGATGTCCCATCAACCTGGCGCGCATTGCTGGCCGGTGAGTCGGGCATCACCACAATCGATAAGGATTGGGTTGCCGGCTACGAGCTGCCCGTAACTTTCGCCGGCCAGGCAAAGGTTCCTGCTTCAGAGGTTTTAACCCCCCAGGAAGCCAAGCGTCTAGACCCATCTAGCCAGTTTGCCCTTATTGCAGCTCGCGAAGCTTGGGCTGACGCGGGTTCACCAGAGGTTGCCCCGGAGCGCCTAGCCGTTGAGTACGCAACCGGCATCGGTGGCGTCTGGACACTACTCGACGCGTTCGAAACCCTAAAGGAACGTGGCCCTCGTCGCGTTCTACCTATGACAATTCCGATGCTGATGCCGAACGGCCCAGCCGCCGCAATTGGCATGGATATCGCAGCCCGAGGCGGAGTGCGCACTGCAGTTTCAGCCTGTGCATCAAGCACCGAGGCAATCGCAAACGCAATCTCACGCCTGCAGTCTGGCGAGATTGATATTGTCGTCGCCGGTGGTTGCGAATCTGGAATTCACCCGTTGCCAATCGCCGCCTTTGCGGCCATGCACGCGCTTTCTCGCAACAACGAGAACCCAGCCGCAGCATCACGCCCTTACGACATTGCCCGCGACGGATTCGTAATGGGCGAGGGCGCCGGTGCAATGGTTCTGGAGACCGAAGAGCATGCGCTTGCACGCGGAGCAAAGATTTATGCCGAACTAGTCGGCGGGTCAGTAACTTCGGATGCTCACCACATCACTGCACCGGACCCAGAGGGCACCGGCGCAGCTCGAGCTGTTCTAGCAGCTCTCAAGCAGGCAAACGCAAACATTGAGGACGTTGTTCACATCAACGCCCACGCAACGAGCACTCCGGTCGGCGACATTGCCGAATACACGGCCCTGCGGCGTGTCTTTGGTGATCACCTAGACAAGATTGCGATTTCGGCAACCAAGTCATCTACTGGCCACTTACTTGGTGGTGCGGGAGCGATTGAGGCGATCTTCACCGTTCTAGCCCTAAAGGAGCGCACTGCTCCCCCAACAATCAACCTAGATAACCAAGACCCAGCAATTCCTCTGGACGTCGTGGTAACCCCGCGCAAGTTGCCAGACGGTCCAATCTTGGCGATCAGCAACTCCTTCGGTTTCGGCGGGCACAACGCCGTAGTCGCTTTCCGTAGCTACAACTAAAGCATTGAGCAAGCTGTACTTTCGCCATGGGGCGATGAACTCTGGTAAAAGTACGGCTTTGCTTCAAGCTGCTCACAACTATGAAGAGCGCGACCAGGTTGTTCTACTGGCTAAACCGGCAATTGATACCAAGGGTGCGCGGTCAATCACCAGCCGTCTTGGTGTGAGCCGAGAAGTTGATTTTTTAATTACCCCTGATTTGAACCTAAGGACTGCATTCGCAGACCTTAGCCATCAACGTTCCATCACCGCTCAAAAGCCGGTGGCTTGCTTACTCATCGACGAGGCTCAGTTTCTCACTCCTGCGCAGGTCGACCAAGCGCTTGAAATCGCTGTTCTGGACGATGTCCCAGTATTGGCTTATGGCATTCGCACTGACTTCTTGACCCACGGTTTTCCGGGGAGTCTCAGATTGCTCGAAATCGCGCACTCACTAGAGGAACTCAAAACCATCTGCCGCTGTGGTCGCAAGGCCTTGTTCAACGCGAGAAAAGCCAATGGCAGTTTCATCTTTGACGGCGAGCAGGTGGCCATTGATGGCCCCGTCGTAACCTACGAGTCGCTTTGCCCAGCGTGTTACTTCGAAGAGAAGAACATCCGCTAAGCATGCGAACCAGGTATTTGAACGCCTTGCTTTGGCGAGGCGGAGATACCCGTCCTACCCTCTGCGACTTTGACGTTGTTGATGGCCGCGTGACTTCCACCGAGGGTCTAGCCGACCTAAACGTTGACCTAGCTGGTGCATTCACAATGCCAGCCTTTCGAGACGGCCACTGCCATCCCCTCTTTGCGGGTCGAGAGCACGTAGGGCCAGATGTAACTGAGGCGAAGTCGCTTGCAGAAATTCAAAGTCTTATTTCGAGTTATGCCAGCTTGAACCCAGAAGTTATTTGGATCGACGCTGCAGCATACGACCCCAGCATTGCGGCGAACTTTCACCGGTCAGAACTCGATTCCGCAGTCTTAGATCAACCGGTAGTTTTACACAGCTCGGACCACCACACGCTCTGGGTGAATACCAAAGCCCTTGAACTCAGCGGCTTACTTCACAAGATCCCTGCTCTTTCCGCAGGGTCGATCGACATAGATGAGCAAGGCATTCCGACCGGCATAATTCGCGAGTGGGAAGCCATGCAGTTTGTTATGTCTAAATTGCCGGCGCTAACCATTGAGCAGGAACTTGATTGCCTGGACTGGGCGCAAGCTGAGTTACTGAGATACGGTATTGCCGAGGTTCAAGATGCGTGGATAGACCCGGGAATGGCCGAAATCTATCTTGAATCAGCCCGTCGGGGCCGACTGAAAGTCAGAATCAACCTAGCTTTCCGGGCGGATCCTGCATCCTGGCTGGAAGATTTCGACTATTTCGACATGATGCGCGCCGAAGTGACTGCCCAAAATAACTCAAATCTTCATGTGTACGCAATCAAGTTCTTTGTTGATGGGGTTCTCGGCAGCAGCACGGCCAGCTTGCTAGAGCCTTACGTCGCCGGCCCTAAGGTTCACACTCATGGTGAGCAGGTTTGGCCAAAGGTTGCGTTACTTGCAGCGGCGGCCGAGGCGACAGCCCGCGGGTACCAACTACACCTTCATGCAATTGGAGATGCGGCTGTTAGAACGGCACTCGATGTAATCGAGACCGTGAGCCCCAAGATTGCAGCTGTGATTGCTCATGCTGAGCTAATTTCGGACGTTGATCTGCCACGCTTCGCAGAACTCAATATCACAGCTAACTTGCAGCCTCTCTGGGCTCGCGAGGATGGCCAGTTGATGAGCTGCGTGCCTCAGGTTGACCGCGTGCGAATCGACAAGCTTTATCGAATGCGCGATCTTCTGAGTTCAGCCGCGCGCCTAGCATTTGGCAGCGACTGGCCGGTTTCGAGCCCGAACGCACTTACGGGCGTTGCCACGGCCGTTAATCGTTGTCTACCTGGCGGTTCATCCTGGACAATTGGGCAGGCCGTAACTGTGAAGGAAGCCCTCAATGCCTATACCAATGGCGTTGCGGCTCAACTCTCCAACTCAGAGAGACCGGGGACTTTGTTCCCCGGAGACCGGGCTGAGTTTATAACCCTGAGCCAAAATCCGTTTGAGGTGCTGCCTGCGCGACTATTTGAGATCCAAATAACGCAAATTTACCTCTAGTGGGGCGTGCTGGGGAAACTCGTCGAGGACGAGTTTCTGAAAGTCCCGTTCAATTTAATTGCTTCTAGTGGGGCGTGCGGGACTTGAACCCGCGACCGACGGATTATGAGTCCGCTGCTCTAACCGGCTGAGCTAACGCCCCCTGCGGCCAACCTGAAGGATTTCAAGTCAACTTTGGGTATCGACTAAGACTAGTCGTCTTCGCCCTTCAAAAGGTCCGTGGCGCGTTCTACGGCGTCCTTGGCCTTCTGGGCTGTCTTGCTTGCACTGCGCTTCACGCGAGTGTTGACCGCTTTGGTGCGCTCAAGTGCCTCATCGCGGAACTCGACGAGACGTTCACGAACTTCTTCACGGGCATCTTCGGCACGCTCACGAAGATCCAGTGCTGACTCTCTCAAAGCCCGAGCGCGGTCACGAAGTGCCTGCACCCGGTTGTGCAGTGCAGGGCTGAGCAAACCGATCGGTGCGTAGTAATCATCGCTGTTGTCGTCAGAGGTTGAACTTTCATCAGCATCGCCGCGATAAAGGTTTTCGAAGATTGTGATGGTTCGTTCGATGTCATGCGCCTGAATCAAGTGCAAAGAGTTCTCTGAGAGACGTTCAAGCTCCTCTGGCGTGGCGGTGAGAACGGCCTTGAGCTTCTCGCTGAATTCGACAACGTCATCCGGCTGGAAGAGGTAGCCGTTGTCACCATCATGAACCAGGTGAGGCAGCGCCATTGCGTCGGCAGCAACCACAGGTCGACCAGATGCCATCGCCTCCATCGTGGCGATGCTCTGGAGTTCGGCAATCGAAGGCATGGCAAACACTGTTGCCCGCTCGTATGCCAATGGAAGCTCTTTTTCGGTTACGTGACCAAGGAACTTGACGTTCTTTGAAATTCCAAGTTCAACGGCTAGGTTCTGGAGGAATTCGCGCTCACCGCCATCACCAACGATCTCAACCTGAGTGTTCAACGACCTCGGCAACATTGCAACAGCCTTCAACAGGTTGTGAATGTGCTTTTCATAATCGAGACGACCCAGGAACAGCACACGAGGTTCGGCATTAGAAGTTGGTGTCGTGTTGGCAAACTTCGATGCATCGATTCCGCAGCTGATTGCCAAAACATCCTTCACTCCAGCTGCGGCCTCGAGAAGCTCGGCGGCACGACGCGTTGGGGTGGTGACGAAGTCAACTTTTTTGAGAATTCGGCCGGCATCAGCCCAAGCCATTTTCATCGCGGTCTTTTCGAAAAACTTAGGAATGATCACTGAATACTTGATCAAATTCTCAGGCATTATGTGATTGGTTGCCAGCACCCGGATGTTCTGCTTTTTGGCGCTGTTCACGAGCGCGCGACCCATGATCAGGTGTGACTGAATGTGCACAGCATCGGGTTTGATTTCACGAAGCAGTTTCGATGTCTTTGACTCTAGGTTGAATGGCCAAATCCATCGCAGCGTTTTGTGCTGAGGAAGCTTGTAGCTCTTGATTCGGTGCACTGTCATTGGTGAACCGTCAATTACCTCAGTGAATGTGCCGTAATTCCTGTCGAAAGCCGGAGCAATGACGTGCACATTATTGCCGTGGCGGCTGAGTCCGCCGGCGAGACGCTCGGCGAAACGAGAAGCACCGTTGATGTCTGGTGGGAATGTGTCGCAACCGATGACTACCGTCAACGGTTTGTTGGTGCCAGTTGCAACTACTTCGGTCACGCCAAATCTTTCAATCATGGTTCAGGGATTATCTCGCGCACATGCAACAGAAGATTCGTCACAGATGCCTGGGATCGATTTTACCGCTTAGGTGGCAATTACGATGGCTAGACGAGGTGTTTACGCTTCAGAACTTTGCTAGAGAGTTCAGGGTGAACTCTCGATAGTAGGTAGACGCCAATCACGGCAACGACAGCAGAGGCAAGCCAACCAAGAATGGTTAGCAGATTCGCTGATTTGGCTTCGCCAAGGATGACGATGCCAATACTGACCGCAACCAGAGGGTCGATGACTGTCAAACCGGCAATCACGAGATCTGGTGGACCCGACGCATAGGCATTCTGAACGAACCATCCACCAAGGCTGACGGCGCCAAGAAGGGCAATCAAACAGAGGAATGTCAGCCACTCGAACTGCTGCTGATAGATGCGCTGGATGACCACCTTGGCGAGTGTGGCAACAAAACCATAGAGAACGCCAGCCCCGGCCACATAGGTCAGAGCCTTGGCTCGTTTGCCAATGGTGAAGAACAGCGCGCCGAAGACCACAAGGATGGTGAGTAGGACGCCAAGTACTTCAAGCAGCCTGGAGTCATTGATTACCGCTTCGTGCGCCACACCCGAAGCCATGGCCACAAATGCGGCAATTCCGACGGTACAAAGCGCAACAGCGATGAGGGTGGGACGGGTGATTCGCGTCTTGGTTGTCTTTGCGTTCAGCAGCGATGTGAAGACCAGAGCGACCGCACCGACCGGTTGCACCACAATGAGTGGAGCAAGGCTGAGAGCTGCAAGTTGCAGAACGATTCCGCCGACCATAAATGCCGTACCGGAAAGCCATTTTGGACGCGTCACCAAAGAGAACAGTTGCTTGAGACTGAGCGAGCCCTGAACCTTTACTTTCTGGTTGCTATCAGCGACCACGGCGGCATTCTGAAAATGCGCACCGTAGGACAGCGCAACTGCTGCGGCAACGGCAAGCAGAATGGCTATC
>CANGGL010000049.1 GCA_947453465.1 Microbacteriaceae bacterium
AGCCTGATTCACTCAATGGGATCATCGCCTTTGGAACCACCAAGTCTTTTCCTCTCACGCCATTCAAGAAGGTGCCGAATTTGTCAGGCAAACGCGTTTGGATTGCCAATGGTGAGCAGGATCACTACTCGCCGGCTGATCGCACCGCGGCAATGATTGAAGAGTTCGAGTCATTGGGCGCAACTGTTTCATTGCGCATGCACCCCGGTGGGCACACCATTAGCCCGCAGCACGTTCGAGAGATTGCGGCCGAGCTTTAGACCACTGCTCCCACATCTCGCGGAGGTCCCAGGCGTTTTCGGCCATAATCGAGACTCCTCGCACTCCGGTTCTTCTCGTTCTTCCCGAGATGAGCAGAAGCCGGTTATTGAAGAGAATGTGACTGCATCTAGCCTGGGCTTCATCAAAAAAGGTGCTGTCGCTGCATCCAGACCCGTCATCGAGGCTGATGAATACAACTCGTTTCCCCGAACGCATCGGTGGGGTTTGAGTTGCAACCCTGACGCCGGCAATTAGAACCTCGGTTTTATTTCGTAGCCCAACTAGTTCACTAGCCTGAACCACACCCATTTCTTCGAGCATTGGTCGATAGAGTTCAATGACGTGTTCGCTGACGTCCATTTTCATCAGAGAGAGCTCTAGGCTCACTTTTTCGGCGTTTGTTGGTTCGGCATTACCGGTTGGCAGATGTTCAAGGATGTTGAAATCAAGCGTTGGCTGGTTTGCTTCGCTCGGTGGTCGATTTTTAATCGCATTCAGCTGCCGAACCCGGGCCAATATGTCTCCGCGGGTTATTTCGCTACTGTTTTCGGTGAGACCACGGTTGCTGTCCCGAGCGCCTCCGAAGCTATCGAATCCGCCGACCAGCGCTAGGCGCTCAAGTGTCCTGCGGCTTGGCTTCACTCTGAGATAAAAATCTGCGATGTCTTTGAAGGGTTGCTCTTCGATGATTCGAGCAACTTCGTTTTCGCTAACCCCCTGCACCTCGGTCAAGGCAAGTCGAATTCCATCCGGTTCAACCAGGTATTCGTCTGTCGACTTATTGACATCCAAAGGCAACACCTTGACCCCGAGCCGCCGAGCCTCGGCCATTAGCAACCGCTTCGGATACATCCCCGGGTCATGGGTGAAAAGCCCCGCCAAAAACTCTGTCGGGAAGTGGGTCTTAAGCCAAGCGCTCTGATATGTGGGCAGGGCGAAAGCGGCGCCGTGTGCTTTGCAGAAACCAAAGCTGCCGAAGCTTTCGAGAACGGACCAAACGCGATCGATGACCGCCTTGCTGTACCCTCGCGCCTCGGTTTTTTCGTGAAAGAAGCGCTTTACCTCGGGCGCGACCCTTGGATTCTCCAGTGAACGTCTCATTTCATCTGCTTTGGCCAGTCCGCAACCGGTCATAACGTTCAGAATTCTCAAAACATGTTCGTGAAAAATTACCACGCCCCAGGTTTCTTTGAGAATCGGAACTAGGTCTTTATGGATGAAATCTGCCTTGGCGAAACCATGTCTGCCGTCTAGGTAAGGAGCAATCATGTTGCCCTTCATCGGCCCCGGGCGGAACAGAGATATTTGGATTGTCAGGTCGTTGAATTCCGTTGGTTGGTGCTTTCCTGTTAGCTCTCGCTGGCCGGGGCTCTCAATCTGGAAGATTCCGAGGGTATTAGTGGTCCGAATGGTTTTGAAGGTTTCTGGGTCATCTCGCGGAATGTTGTCCAGGTCTAGCTCCTGACCCCTAACCCGAGCAATTTCACGAACCGCGTATGCCATCGCGCTCTGCATCCGAACGCCGAGCACATCGAGTTTCAGTAACCCCATTGGGTCCATGTCGTCTTTATCGAATTGACTCATCGGCAGGCCTAAGCCGCTGGGTTCAACCGAGGTGCGTTGCAACAGTGTTGAATCGCCGAGAATTACCCCGCAGGGGTGCATGGATATGTGCCGAGGTAGCCGGTCTAGTCTTTCGGTGATGTCAACCAACAGATTCATTCTTCGGTCTTCTTCTACCGCGGCCGCGAATGCTGATAACTCCGGTTTTGTTCCAAGAGCGCCGCGAAAACTGCGCGCGCTAAAACGCCACATGTTTTTTGCAATGTCATCGATCTCTTCGTCTTCGAGGCCAAGCGCCATGCCCGAGTCTCGCATTGCTCCACGGCCTCGATAAGTTGACTGCATCGAGAGTAAGGTCACTCGGTTGCTGCCATAACGCTTAAAAATGGCTCGATAGATGTCGTGCCGCCTGGCCGACTCAACGTCGATGTCGATGTCGGGCAGGGTAGAGCGCTCGGTGCTCAGGAATCGCTCGAAAAGTAAATCATGTTCAATCGGGTCAACGCCGCTGATGCCAAGCAGGTAGTTGGTTAGTGAACCTGCGCCCGAACCTCTGGCCTGACTCCGAATCTTCATGTCTCGAATCATCTGAGCCACATCGGCAACGGTCAGGAAGTAGGTGGCGAAGCCGAGTTTATTGATCGTGATCAGTTCTTGACCAAGCCTGTGGTGAACCTGGGCCAGGAGTTCTGCGTTTGCGTTGCGATAGTAGTGATCAATGCCGGAATGAGCTTTTTGCCAAAGCACTTCAAATGGGTTGCCTTCAATTCCCAGGGCAACCTTTTCGGGGGTTTTTGGTTTCCCCCAGGCGCAATCGGCGGCCGGGTCTAGGCGGCACCGATTGGCAAGCCTCTCGGTGGATTCGAGCAGTTTCATTGCACGGCTGGCATCTCCGCATATTTCGATAGCCAGGGATTGCATCGACATCGCCGGTTTCAGCCAGGCCTGGGCGTTTGGTTGAGGAGTAAAGAGACCAAGCGGCTCCAGGTGTCTAGCCGCATCTAAAACATCTGCGGTCAATGCGTCATCCGGTTCTAGATAGCGAACCGCGTTGGTGAGAACGGTTGGGATAGAGAGTTTATCTGCCAGTTGCAGCAGGCTGGAGGCCTGATGGGTTGAGTATGCGCTGCCCGGCTCGGTGATGTGGCTGACCACCTCGATGCCAAGTGTGCCGGGGGTTTGGAATAGTTCTCGCCACGAGCCGAGCAAAGAGGCGGCGAGTTGTCGCGGCCCGACCAAGATGGCGCGGCCAACGTCGCTGTCGGGGCCAACTAAGACCGTGCAACCACCATCTTCGGATAGTAATTTTGCTAGCTCGTTGCGCTTGATGCCAACTTGGTTTTCTTTTCGAATTGACCCGTTGCGCCCCCTGGCAGCGTGCGCTACGGAGACTATTTCACATAGTTTCGACCAGCCTCGGCCGGCGTTATTTCCGTGGGCCAGAATCGTGCAGCGAGCCATGGTCGAGCCGGCATCGTCAAAGATGGCTAGGTCGACTCCGACTATGGGTGAAAGACCAAGTTTTAGGCAGGCACCGATATGTTTCACTGCCCCATAAAGGCCGTCTCGGTCGGTTATAGCGAGTGCGTCTGACGAGCCGCTAGCCGCGACAGCCTCTGCCATTGTTTCGGGTCTGGTGACCCCGTAGTGGCCAGAGAAAGCCGAGGCCACGTGCAAGTGAGTAAAACCAGTCACGAGGGCTCCAGGGTTGGCTAGTCGTATATCTTGACGAGGCGCCAGATATTTTTTTCGGCGGGGGAGTCGCCTACGGTGTGAACAATGTCGAACTGGGCTTTCTTGGCTGTGTCGGGTTCCTCTGCTTCGGAGGCCACCATTCTCCACATCTCCACCTCAAGCACCCCGGCTCCGACCCCGCGCTGCACTCTGGACGCATCAATCCACCAATCGCGTCTGGCAAACCAGCGAACGGGTTTAGTTCGCACTCGATAGTTTGAATCGCGCCACAGAAATGCAATTGGCTCGCCGATTCGGTTGGTTGAGACCAGAACTTTCTCATCAACTTGTCGCATCATTAGCCTCTTTCGGAGCACATCTTTGATAAACCGTCCACCGCGAGGAGGATTGTTTTATTCGAACATATGTTCGAACGTTAAGAGTGTATGAAAGGGGTCGGACATTTCAAATTGAAGAGCCGATTTATGTAGGCCCGGGCGTGTCTAAAGTGAGCGAATTAGTTCGGCAGAGTTGTTGCGAACCTGACCAACTTCGGCGCCAACCTTGAAGAATTCGGCTTCGGCAGCAACTAAATCCGAGTCGGTGGCGATTGCATCGAGAAGATCCTGATCACCCTCGATGTGCGGGTCGAGCCAAGCTTCAAAGGTGTCTGGAGAGAGCAACACCGGGTTTCGGTCGTGAATGTGCCCGAGTTCAGGGCAAGATGCCTTGGTTAGTGTGGTTGCCGACAATAACCAGCGGGATGGGTCCTTGGCATCCTTGGACGGGTCTGCCCACCACTCATAGAGCCCGGCCAACGCAAACATGCCATCGGTGCCGGCATTGATGTAAAAGGGTTGTTTAGTGCCATCGGCGGCGACTTGCCATTCGTAGTAGCCAGAGGCGGGAATCACGCAGCGGCGGCGAACCACCGAATCTTTGAATGAAGGTTTTTCAAGCAGGGTCTCGATGCGGCCATTGATTAGGGGAGCGCCCTCGGCAGGGCCCTTAGACCAACGAGGCACCAGTCCCCAGCGAGCCGAGTGGATCTCTCTGCTTAACTCGCCGAGCGGTGAGCCATCTGGGGCTTTTTCAAAAGCGCGATCAACGATGATGGCGATTGGTTGGGTAGGGGCAACGTTGTATGAAATGCCCGGTGCTTCGCCGATGACCTCATCGACTTCAAAAATGGTCTGGATTTCGCCAACGGTTCTGGCAACCACAAAACGGCCACACATCAGTTCTCGCTCGATTCGGTTGGGGTTAGCGGGGCATTGGCCATCTTCTCAGCGGCAATTTCGAGTTTCTGCTTACCAAAGTGGGCGACAATCAAAAAAATCAAGATGATTCCGACAAATGCCAAACCGCCCCACTTCAACTGACCGGCGATGTTGTCATAGGCGCTGTGGGCTAGGTATCCAATCGAGACGTAGGCGCTTGCCCAAATGGCACATGCTCCAACCGTCCAGGTGATGAAGGTGCGGTAACGCATCGTGGTCATGCCGGCAACGACCGGCACCAGCGAGTGCAGCATCGGAAGAAAGCGCGAAATGGCAACGGCAATGCCGCCACGTTTCTCAACGAATCGATCGGCCAGCTGCCAGTTCTTTTCACCGAGGCGCTGGCCAAGTTTGCTGTAGCGAATCTTTTTGCCGAAGAGTCGGCCAAGAATGAAACCAATTGATTCGCCGATGAGTGAACCAATCAAAACCGCTCCGAGAAGATAGAAAAAATCAAGGATGTCGGTGACTCCGGCAGAGGCCACTAGAACCACGGTGTCACCCGGGATGATCAGCCCGATGAACAACGAAGTTTCGCAGAGAATCGCCAAACCGGCCAGCAGGTTGCGAAGCAACGGAGACACGCTCTGCACGGTGTCGAGAAGCCAGTTCAGAATGTCATTCACGGCTCAATCTTAAGCAAGATCCGGCGGCGTCGGGGTTTTTAGTGGCCAGCCTAATTTGAAGAGCGTTTACGCCAAGAGAATTCTGTGCCTAGTAGATCGAGGTAGAGAGCAGTTTGAGTCGCTTATTAAAAGACTCAAAGTGCTTGGCTTTTCCGACTGGCGCACCTAGACCAATCCAATCTGAAACCACACGGATGCCTTGGAGGGAACTCAAAGCCCAAATTTCCAGGCCAACCAAGTCAGCCGGCTTTGCCTTTTCCAGCTTGGTCGCAATGCCCATTTGTGCCGCGATGGCAAAGACTTCTCTTCTGGTCACGCTAGGCAGCCACGGCAGCTCATTGGAAACCGAACACAATGTGTCGCCACGCCACCAAACTATGGAGCTCAGCGCACCCTCAAGCAGGTGACCATTCGAGTCCAAGATCACGGCTTCATCGGCCCCATGCATCTTTGCGTTACGACGCATCTGCATTCCAAGGCTTAGGTCGGGGCCCTTTATCGTAGGCAAGACTCGAGGGTCTGGCTCCGGGAAGGTCCAGATAACTATCTCACCGAGCGCTTCGGGAGCCTCTCGCATTCTGAGGAAGAGGTGATTTGGAGTTTCGGCTTCGGCATGAAACTCGATTCTTGGAAACCAGCGACCCTGAGACGGAATGGCCTCACGTACCGCATCGAAAAATGCGGGTAAAGAGTCAGAACAGTTCGGGGAGATGTCGGTAACCCACTTAGCGAATCTTTCGAAGTGTGCGCCAAGGTCTCTGGCCTTGCCGTCTTCAACTAGCCAGCTGTCAGCAACCGCTAGCTGTACTTCGCCAATCGGGGCTGATGTGACTAGCTGTAGCGCTCCCGAACGGAAGCAGTAGAACTTGCTTTCCTCCGACACACTTACCTCCAGGCGATTGGTCTGTTGCGTCTAATCTAGATGAAGAATCAAACACAACCCAATCGATACTTTTCGAGGAGACAGCTTGCAGTTACACAGTGCCGTGCTCCGAGGATGGGTACAGCCGGCTGATGTTTTTGTGCAGTTCTTCGCCAATGAGACCAACGCCTTCTGGTTGGATAGGGAAACCAATCCCGAGCAGCCATTTAGCGTTTTGGGAGCAGGCAATTTGTTCGCTGGCGGCAACTTTTCACTCGATTCCGACATTCCGGGGTCAATTTCTCCGTCGGGGCAGGCTGATCTTCCATTCACCTGGCGTCCGGGGCTCGTGGGGTTCGTCAGCTATGAAGGTGAAGCTAAGTTTTTAGAGGTGGATCGAGCAATAGTTTTCGATCACCGCAATCAGTCGCTTTATTTTGTCGGAATGTTTGATTCTTCGATTGATTTTGATTTCTGGCACCACGGGGCACTGCTACGCCTCGGTCTAAGTGGCGGTCAACTTGCCAATTACTTATTACGCAGTGGTCAAATCGGTGCGGCAACAAGCTCACAGATTCGCCATGGCTCCGAGGAATACCTAAACAAGATTCGTGAGGCCCAAGAGCACATCGCCATTGGTGATATTTATCAGATTTGCTTGACCAACGAGATTGAAGTTGTCACGGATGCCGATCCACTCCTGGTTTTCTTGAACCTTAGAGCGGCTAACCCCGCGCCATACGCCGCCTTCATGAAAATTGATGGCAAGACCATCGTTTCGGCTTCACCCGAGCAATTCATTCGAGTCAGTTCGTCTGGAACCATCAGCACCAAGCCAATCAAGGGCACCAGACCCCGAGGCTTGAATCCAGAAGAAGATGCCGAAATAGCAGCCGAACTTAGAGCAAACGAGAAAGAGCGAGCCGAAAACCTGATGATTGTCGATCTGATGCGAAACGACATCGGCAAGGTTTCTAAAACAGGCTCCGTATCGGTTCCGTTGCTATTTGAAATTGAGTCTTACGCCACCGTTCATCAACTGGTTAGCACTGTGGTTGGTCAACTTGCTGAGGGTGAAACAGCTTGGTCGGCGCTGCAAGCTGCTTTTCCTGGTGGCTCCATGACCGGAGCTCCAAAAATTCGAGCCATGGAGATTTTGATTGACCTCGAAAAAGGCCAACGCGGGGCCTACTCGGGTTGCCTTGGCTATTTTGGCAACGACGGATCGGCCGAACTTGGTATGACGATTCGAACTGTTGTGTTTGAGGACGGGGTCGCAAAACTCGGAGTTGGCGGCGGAATAACCATTGATTCAAACCCCGATGCCGAACTGGCCGAAACCCGACTCAAAGCCAGGGCGCTACTAGAAGCGCTAAACGCCCCCGACCCTTGGCTGCCTTGGTAATCTTTACCTAAGGGTTTTAGGCCCATGGATTTCATGAAAAGCGAGCAAATGACCGAGCAAAACGCGCCCGAAATGGCCGAAAACGAGTACGACGTAGCTGCCATCCAAGAAAAGTGGTTGCCGGTCTGGGATGACCTTCGCCCGTTTGCTTCTGGCAAGCCAGGGGATGCCCGCCCCAAGAAGTATGTTCTGGACATGTTCCCATACCCATCCGGTGACCTGCACATGGGTCACGCCGAGGCTTATGCGCTTGGCGATGTTATCTCTAGATACTGGGTTCAAAAGGGTTTCAACGTCATGCACCCGATTGGCTGGGATAGCTTTGGCTTGCCGGCCGAGAATGCTGCCATCAAACGCGGTCTTGACCCAAAGGGTTGGACCTACGACAACATCGCTCAGCAGAAGTCTTCGATGCGACGCTATGCCTGTTCATTCGACTGGGACCGTGTTCTAGTCACCTCTGACCCGATTTATTACCGCTGGAATCAGTGGCTTTTCCTGGAGTTCTATAACAAGGGCCTTGCGTACCGTAAGAACTCGAACGTGAACTGGTGCCCTAGCTGCCAGAC
>CANGGL010000050.1 GCA_947453465.1 Microbacteriaceae bacterium
GGTACCGTTACTCCAGACGTAGCCAAGGCTGTTACTGACATCAAGGGTGGAAAGATCGACTTCCGCGTCGACAAGCAGGCTAACCTGCACTTCATCATTGGTAAGGCGTCATTCACCAAGGAGCAGCTAGGCGAGAACCTAGGCGTTGCACTTGAGGAAATCATGCGTTTGAAGCCTTCGTCTTCAAAGGGTCGTTACATGATCAAGGGTGCGATTTCGACCACCTTCGGTCCTGGAATCCAGCTTGACACCAACGTGACCAAGGTTGAGTTCTAAAGTTCATTTTTAGTCATTATGATGAGGGACTGGGCCTTTGGCCTGGTCCCTTTTCATTGAATCGAAAGGCGGGATATTGCCTCAGCACGCGTTTGGCGCAGCCACACTTCTAGACACCAAAGACCCAATGGGATTGCGTTCAAGCGCACCCCTGCTAGATGCGTGGATTCGCGACATGGAGACCGACAGGTCACCGTTCCAAATCCCCGGCCACAAAGGTCGCACCGACCTCACCGGAGCCATCGTGGATGGAGACATCCCGGTATTGCCAGGCAATCACCCGCACCGAATCTCACCTTCACTAATTCTTGAAGCCGAGGCGCTGGCCGCCAAGCTCTGGGGCGCTGAGCTCTGCCGCTTTGGTGTGAATGGTTCATCCGGTTCAAACCACGCCGCCGTGATGGCAGTGGCCGGCCCCGGTGACAAAGTCATCGTCTCTCGAACCCTGCACAAGTCTGTTCTCGTCGGCTTGGTCTATGCCGGTGTCATTCCGGTATGGATCCGCCCAGAGATCAACCCGGCAACCGGTTTGCCGGAATACTTGCCTTCGACCCGTTTGGCCGAGACGCTGGCCGAGCACCCGGATGCCAAGGCCGTGTTGATTGGTGAGCCTTCCTACGTGGGCACCATGTCTAACATCCCTCGCCTAGCCAAAGTGACCCACGAGTACGGCATTCCTTTGGTTGTCGATGCAGCTTGGGCCGCCCACTACGGCTTCCACCCGGAGTTGCCGAACCACCCAATCGCTGAGGGTGCCGACATCGTCGTGACCTCGGCACACAAGACTCTGCCAAGTTATTCGCAGGCCTCTTTCGTTCTGGTTCGCGATGAATACGTTGACCTGGCTCGCTTCAACAAGATGTTTGATTCAACTCAAACCACATCGATGTCTGGCCGAATCTTGGCTTCCATCGATGCCGCTCGTGCGTTGCTTGAACGTCACGGCGAAGAACTCATTGGTCCGGTCATCGAGGCCACCGAACGCGGCCGTGCCTCTTTGGTCGCAGCCGGCATTGACGTCATCGATGGTGAATACATCGACCCGCTGAAGCTCGTCATCATGTTCAGCAGCTGCGGTGTCGACGGCAACAAGGTTGAGGCCGACTTGCTGGCACAGAATATCGATGTTGAAATGGCAAACCGAGACATCATCATCCCGATGATCACTTTCGCCGATACGCCAGATCGCATCAACGACTTGATCAAGAAGATCATTGCCTCAGTTGAGCAGCACCGCGGTGAACCTCGCCCGATCGAGATTTTGCCTGCATTCTCAATTGAACCCGAGGTGGTTGTCACCCCTCGTGAGGCGTTCTTCAGTTCTTATGAAGTTGTCGATTCTGCCGACGCGGTTGGTCGAGTCTCGGCCGAGATGATTTGCCCTTACCCACCGGGTGTGCCGGTTCTGTCACCGGGTGAGCGCATCACCGAGGCTGCCCTGGGTGCCTTGTTTGAAGCGCGTGACATGGGTGTTCGCATCGCCTTCGTCGCCGACCCAACCTTGAAGACCCTTAAGGTACTGCCGCTTTAGTTCGCAAACTCCAGCAGACCAGCCAAACGACTAACCGCTTTAACGTCCTCGACGTTGGTGAAGCGCGAGCGGATTAGGGCCGGGGAGTAGACCAGGTAACTGTTGGTTTTGGCGCGGGATAGTGCCACATTCATGCGATTGCGATCTAGCAGAAATTCAAGACCTCGCGGTGCATCCTCGGCGCTCGAAGCGGCCAAGCTGATGATCACTGCCATTGCCTCGCGACCCTGGAACTTGTCAACGGTGCCGACCTGAACCTGGTTGAAGCCGTTTGCGTCGAGCGCGTCTCGGAGGCTGTCTACCTGAGCGTTGTAAGGCGCGACGATCAAGACCTCGTCTTGACCAACCTTGCCGGCTAATTCGGCCGTCAGCTCAAGCACCTTGGCTACTTCCTCCGCAGAGTGGGACGAGTTGCCGATGTGGTCAACCGGCACGAGCTCGAGGCCGGGGGTGGTTCCGTCAATTTCTCTCAGGCTGGCATCGGCATGCGAGTGCAAGCGACCCTCATATGCCAACCACGAAACTGGGCGATTTACCGCCGGGTGCATACGCCGGGTGACCTCGATGAAGAATCCGTGGTCTTCATCCAAGATGGCTTGCTCGCCCATGAAGTGACCAAGCGCCGAGTTGTCGACACCACCAGGATGAACGGCTTGAACTACCTGCGTTAGCTGCTGCGGGTCACCCAGCAGAACCATGTTTTTCGAACCCTGGCCGATTGCAATTGCGTCCACCAGTGAAAACTGAGCTGCCTCATCGATGAAAATGTAGTCGAAGTCGGCCTCGAGAATCTTGCTGGCGCAGAAGGTCCAGGCGGTACCTCCAATTACATAACCGCCCTGCTGCCTGGCCCGCCAATTGCCAAGTGCCGGGTAGGCGGAAGGTGTGGTCCAGGGTTTCATCCCGGTGTCTTCCTTCTTCTTTTGCTTGGCAATTTGTTCACCAGAAATACCAGCCTCGATGCAGCCGGCCAAGAGGTTTTCAACTGCCGAGTGCGAGTTGGCTACGACGCCGATGCGCTTGCCCTGCGCTACCAGGTGAGCAATGGTTCGTGAACCCAGGTAGGTTTTGCCTGAGCCCGGTGGGCCCTGAACCGCGAGCACGGAATGGTCTAGGTTCTCGACAGCATGGATGAGCGCCGGCAGGTAGTCATCACCTTCGACAGAGAGCAGACGGCCATGCTTGAGGTTTGGCTCGCGACGAAGAAGTAAGTCGAGGGCAGGATGCCCTTCGGGAGCCTCGTAGCGAGGGGAGCGCCAAACGCTTGCCAGCGCAAGGGCATGCTCCTTGACGGCGGCTTGTTTGCCACCAGCCGGAATCAGTTTGTCTTCAAAGATGGCATTCGGTACAAAGTCTGAATTGGCAACCGTGGTCACTCGCTGAAAAGTGATTTGATCGCCGTGAACCGAGACAATCTTGCCCTTATCTAGCTCGTGCTGATTGGCCCCATAGTTATAGCGAACGTAGATCTTCTCGCCGGCCTTTAAGAAGTTGGTTTGACCAGGCTCCAGTTCATAGCTGTAGTCGACGGTGATTTTGGTTCGAGCATCAAGGCCAAGTTCGAAGTCGAGTTCGGTTTCGGAGGTGCAACCCTCAACCACAAGTGCTTTGCGATCGCGGTGGAGGTTGTCGGAGGTTGAGTCGCGACGGATGCGGCGCTCACGCCAGTGAATAACCTCTTCGCGCTTATAGAAAAGCACCGAGTGCATGAGGGCCTGCCAAACCTTGGCTCGGTAGTCGGCATCGGGGTTTTCGCCCCAAACCCAGTCGTCCAAAGCCGCGGCCATGTTATCGGTGGCGTGCTGCAACTCGGCAAGCTCTCGCTCAGCCTTATTGGTGGCGCTGTCCTCGTCTTCGGGGTCAGTCGCCCATTCGGCTTTTTTTGAGGCTACCGCCGAACGAAAACTGTCGAACTTGGAGTGTGCACCCTCCATAGACGCCAGCCACTCCCAAAGTGCAAGAGTGGAAACGCAGTCATCCTCGTTGTAATCACTGATCATCTGAAGAATCGAGGCGGCTTCAGTCGGGTTGGTCTCGACCAGTTGGCGATATTGATCGTACTGCTCGATACTCGAGCCGGCGTCGACAACCTTGCTCTTGCGTTCAAAGTCGTAAAAGACCTCGAGTTTCTTGATCGAATAACTTGGCTGGCTGATCATGATCGAACCGCGGATGACCTTGTACAGGTCGATCATCTTGTCTTCGGCCAGCAGCCAGGCAACCTCTGCGGCCATGACTCCGTGCCTTGCCGAAAGCTTGGTTAGTGCAGTCACTTCATACGGGGCGTAGTGGAAGATGTGAGCGGCAGGGTCGGCCTGCATTTTGTCGTAGACCCACTTCACAAAGCCGGCGAAGGCCTGAGCCTCTTGGTTGCGGTCGTGCGCCCACCAAGCGTAAAAAGCCTTGTCTCTGGTGACAGCGCCAAACAGGTATTCGAGCCCGCCGCGCTCGGCGAAGTAGGGAAAGCCCTCCATGTCAAAGAACACGTCGTTCTCTGAAGCCGGGGGCAGCACACCAATCTCTGGGTCGGCAAGTAACTGCCAGGAGTGGTTGCCGGTTAGCTTGAAGTCATTTTGTAATCGAGCTTGATTGCGAAGCTTGTCGAAGGTGGTCGGCACGAAGCCATCTGGGCGGTCGGTGTCGCGAGCCGAGCCCAAGGCGGCCATTGTTGCGATGCCCGCCTTACGTAGCTTTTCAATTTGGCTCTTGTTGATGCCGGCCACTTGAACCAGATGGTCAAGTTCTCTGCGGTTGTGGTCGCAAAGCCCTGGATACTCGCAAACCTTGCACGAGTCGGCCGAATCACAATGCAAGCTCAGTTTTTCGATGGAGTAGTCGGCTGGCTCAAGATTCTCGATGGCGTCGAGAATGTAGGACCTCGCCTGGCGCATTGCCGGGACAATCTCGCCCTCCTCGAAAGTGGCCAGTGTTCGGCTGCCAAGAATGAGGCCATGTCGTGCGCCTTCGGCTTTCATCGAAACGGCGGCAAGCGCGTCAACGTAGAGCGCTACCTGCAGTAGGTAGTGAGGCTTTGCCGAGCCAGCCAGCTTTGCATCCCAGGCGATGTATCCGGTTGGCTTGCGATCGACGGCCTGGCTGGCGGTCAATTTGCCATCGACAAACTCAAGGTCATAGTCGGCACGAACCAGAAAGTCAGGTCGACCAGAAAACTTGACGTGAGCAACTTGGTGCTCGAGTGACCCCTGGTAAATGACCGGAACACCATCGCGCATTAATTCGATGGTCTCGGCAATCGCGTCGGAAACTTCAGGTCGACGAAAGTCGTCAGGACCCAACGAAGCGAGAAGTTCGGCCTCAAGTTCGGCCTCAAACTTCTGGCCATATGTCACCGGCAGGCCCGCAACCGGCACCTCGAACTCGGCCACCAATTCGGCGACTCCGGGCACACCTAGTTCACGAGCAATTGCCAAACGCGTGCAGTGATCACAGCTTGATGCGCGCATCAAATCGCGGGTGTTGTAAACCCAGAGCTCGTCAGATACTTTTCTCATTCTGACAAGTCTTTCAGAGGCTTATGACAATGAAGCCAAAACCGCATCAAGCTCAGGCTTGGTCGGTGGCTCGCAGCCGGCGCGTTCGCAGGTGATCGAGGCAGCGATGCCCGAAGTGTGCACTAGCTCGCGCCAAGCATCGTCGCTCAGATTGGTGAGACGGTCGAAGGCGTCGGTTCCCAGTGCGTCAAGATCTGAAAGCTGACCCAGCATGTTGGCACAGAAGGTGTCGCCGGCGCCGACGGTGTCAACGACGTTGATCTTGCGTGAAGGCACATCGATGCGCACGCCACCTGGGCGGTAAATAGAGGTGCCATCGCCACCGCGGGTGACGAAGATGTGACGACCTGAATCGCCGATCCACGCGTTTACGATGCCGTCAACATCGGCACCCTCTTCGAGTCCATAGAGCCATTGGATGTCTTCGTCAGACGCTTTGATGACATGAGAGAAAGAGTTGACGCGCTCGACGCGCTTTCGCTCGAACTCACGCTCAAAACCGAGGGCTGGGCGCATGTTAATGTCGTGGCTGATGGTCACTGACTTCTGGTCATAGTGTGCTTTGGCCCACTCTTCAATCACGGCGTTGCCAGGGGCCATCGCCATTGTGAGGCAGCCAAACTGGATTGCGGTTGCGTGCATGTTTTCGAGGTCGATGTCGCTAGGCAACTCGGCTGGGGTCCAGCCCCAGTCGGCGGTGCCGTTGACATAGAAGCTGTAGTTAGGAACACCCTGTGAGTCGATGCTGACCACGGCAAGGGTGGTTAGCTCGGTGGCGTCGATGCTGTGCTCGAGCTGCACACCGTTTGATTCAAGACGGTCACGGATGATTTTGCCGAAGCGGTCATTGCTGATGCGGCCGAGGAACTGGTGCTTGGTGCCGCGACGGGCAAGCGCCAGTGCAACGTTTGCGTTGGCGCCACCGACAACCGCGTTGAAGGCACCCGCCTGGTAACGGTTTTCGATTAGGTCGATTAGCGCTTCGCCAATTACAAGAATCATCAGTAGTTCTCCGGTTCATTTTCTGGATACATGACAAGGTTAGCGACTGAACCCCGGGCAATAAGTTCGGTCGGCAAAACAATTTTTTCGGCTGGTTGGCCCGGTGAATCAATCTCGGCGAGAAGCTTTTCAACGGCAATTGCGCCTACTTCTTCAACTGGGCGAGCAACCACGGTCAGACCCGGTGCCATCGCCTCGGCCCACTGAGAATCGTCAAAGGTGATGAGGGAGATGTCGCGACCGATGGCCATCTTTCGGTTGCCGGCGGTCTTCAAAAGCGCCAAGGCCATGTCGTTGTTTGAGGCAATGATGATGGTTGGGGTGCGTGATTGATCGAGCAATTTCGCCACGGCAATTTCGGGGTCGCGGGGGTTGTCTTCGCAGAACATCCAAGACTGCTGTTTTGGTTTAATGCCAACATCTGCACAGGCACTCATGAAGCCATTGACGCGGTCTTCAACGGATGAAATTAGTAGTGCCGGGCGCTCAGCCGAGTGACCAAAGTTGCCGGCCGCGGCAACCAAAAAGCCGATGCGTTTGTGTCCCATCGCGACGGCATGACGTACGGCTGCCTCTGCACCGATGAAGTCATCTGTGGTGACCGAGGTAGCGATGATTCCCTCGAGGCGGCGGTCAAGCAGCACCATCGGTTTGCCGCTCTTCTGAATCTTGATTAGGTGATCATGAACGGCAGCAGTTGAAGGAACGACGATTAGGCCATCCACCTGCTTGTCGATGAGCGTTTCGATTGCCTGGCGTTCGGCTGCGATATCTTCATCGGTGTTAGTGATTAGCACCTGGTAACCCCGAGCTTTAGCGGCGTCAACGATGGCCTTGGTTGCGCGGTCAAAAAATGCGTTGGTGAAGTCGGCGATGATGACCAGACCGATGGTCTTGGTGCGGCCTCGGCGCATTGCACGGGCAACTTCATTGGGTCGATAGCCTAGTTGCTCGGCTGCGGCGCGAACCTGGACCACAGTTGACTCGGCGATACGCCCATAGCCGCCCATTGCTCGCGATGCGGTTGCTCGAGAAACCCCGGCAAGCTCGGCAACATCGATGATGGTGGGTGCCGATGATTTTTGAATTGCCATGAAGGAACCCTCCTCTCAAGTCTGGGTGACGAAAAATTCGTGACTAAACCGTTACCTCCAAAAGTTGCTTGTAAAGGCTTACGGCTGTCAAGATTGTAACAAGATTTGTGAGAACGTTCTCGCAAATCTCACTAAAATCACTTACAAGGAGAGATTCAATGAAGCGTTCTACTCGTGTTCTAGCGGCTACCGCAGCTGCTGCACTTGCGCTAACCGGTGTTGCAGCTGCTGCAACCCCTGCTAACGCAGCAAAGAAAATCAAGATTGCATTCGTAATGGGTGCAGTAAACGACCCATTCTTCAACGCTATGAAGGTTGGCGCGGTTGCTGAAGCTGCGGCTCAGGGCGTAGACCTACTTTGGAAGGGTGACGCTCAGTACTCTGCAGCAACTCAGCTTCCAATCGTGAAGAACGTAATTGCAACCCTAGGCAAGGGCGACGGACTAGTTCTTATCCCAACCGACGGCGCTGCACTTCAGGCTTCAAACGACCAGGCTGCTGCCAAGGGAATCGCAGTTGCTAACGTTGACACCCAGGTTAAGAACCTTTCAAAGGTTGTAATCCAGATCACTGGTGACAACGCTGACGGTGGCGCAAAGGCTGCTGCTGCAATCGCAAAGGCAATCGGCTACAAGGCTGGCGGCTCATACGAAGTTGTTATCGGTCTAACCTCAGCTACCGCTACCACCAACGTTGCTCGTCTAGAGGGCTTCAAGGCTGCAGTTGCTAAGACCTACCCAGGCATCCAGATCAAGGACACCGCTTAC
>CANGGL010000051.1 GCA_947453465.1 Microbacteriaceae bacterium
GAAGTTGGTCAAAAGACCACCCAACCAACGCTGGTTGATGTAAGGCTGACCTACGCGAAGAGCCTGCTCTGAAATCGCTTCCTGAGCCTGCTTCTTGGTGCCTACGAACAGGATGCTTCCGCCGTGCGCAACGGTCTCCTTGACGAAGTCATATGCCTTGTCGATGATGGCAAGTGACTGCTGAAGGTCAATGATGTAGATGCCTGAGCGGTCGGTTAAAATAAAGCGACGCATCTTTGGGTTCCAACGACGGGTCTGGTGACCGAAGTGAACGCCGCTGTCGAGCAGCTGGCGGATTGTTACAACTGCCATAGCAGTCTCCTTTTTGGGCGCGCGAAGGCGCCATTCAGTTTTCTGTTCCAGACGGTTGTCTGGTACACCTGGTGCCGGATCTGTTCCGCCAAGATCTCTCAAGGACTGAATGGAACGTGGATCTGATTCGGCACGCGAAGTCAACGAGCGCGCAAACGCACTTGTTGCTATTTATCAGCATAGCAGCCGAGAGTCGCCTTTATCCACCGATTTCCCAATGTTTATCTGAGTTTTCCCGTCGTCGGACAGGCTTGATAGATGTTCAAAATTCTCTTCCTAACCATGGTCTTGTTCGGGTATTCGTCGCCAATTTCAGGTTGGCGACTTCCCTTCGAACAGCAACCAATTTTGGTTCGGCCCTATCTTCAACCATCCAGCGATTACTCAGCCGGGCATCGAGGTGTTGATTACGCAGTCGCGATTGGTCAAAAATTGGTAGCGCCAGCCGATGGCGTGGTTTCCTTCGCGGGCCGCTTGGTAAATCGTGGCGTCATCTCGATCAAGCACTCCGGCACCCTGGTCAGTGAGCTAGAGCCAGCCTGCTCCTCGGTGGCAGTAGGTCAAAGTGTTATGGCGGGCCAAGTAATCGGCCGGGTTTGTGCCGCCGAGCCAAGTTACATCCAGCATTGTCCAAAACAGACCTGCTTGCATTTCTCGGTTCGTCAGGATGGTCGCTACCTCTCGCCACTGGTCTTTATCGGCGGCCTGAATCCAAGCCGACTGTTGCCCTACAGCCAGTGAAATGATCTTGCCTATGCCCTGGGGTGAGCGTTTTTATAACCGTCTCTAAGCCGTTCGATGGAGACGTGGGTGTAAATCTGCGTAGTCCCAAGGCTGGCGTGCCCGAGCAATTCTTGGACCGCCCTGAGGTCCGCTCCCCCATCCAGCAAGTGAGTCGCGGCGCTATGTCTGAGCGAATGGGGTCCAGCGACTCCGGTTGAAGTGCCCTCTAGAAGCCCAGCAACCAGGGCATAAACCTGTCGAACGCCGATTTTCTTGCCTCGAGAATTCAAAAAAAGCGCCGTTCCAGAATCTTCGTTCACGAGTCTTCCTCGGCCATGCCGGATGTAGTCATCCAAGGCCTCTTTGGCCGGCTGACCAAAGGGAACCATTCGCTCTTTTGAACCCTTACCCATCAGACGCACTAGGTTTCGGGTGTAATCCACATCCGTTAGATCCAAGTTGACCAGCTCACTAACTCGAGCACCGGTGGCATACAGGAGTTCCACAGCCGCCAAATCTCGATAGCCATTGGGGTTGTCAAGCACAGCTCTTGCGCTCAGGGCTTCAAAGATTTGATTTAGGTTTTCCCTGGAGACAACTTTGGGCAGCGAGCGGCCGGCCTTCGGCGAGCGCAATCTAAGACCCGGGTCTTCATCCAGGCGACCGGTGGAGTTGAGCCAGGCCGTGAAAGAACGAGCAGCGGCGCTTTTTCGAGCAATGGAAGACTTAGCTAGGCCACTCTCACTGACCCGCCACAGCCAATCGCGCAGCATTTCCAAGTTCAACGTCGACGCGGAGACTTCGTCGTGCATAATTTCTGGCCCAAGCAGGTCCGTCACATCCGAGACATAAGCCTTCACGGTATTCGCCGAGAAACCCTTGGCTGACGAAAGGTGACTTGAGTACTCACTCAAGGCCCGATCGAAGGTATAGGTCATACTTCAAACTTTAGTTCGCCCGAACACCTGAAGATCTTGTCCAACCATGCGCGTTTTGTTCGATGACCCCAAGTAAGGACAGCGCAGATAACCCCAAATTCGCTTCATCCCTGGTGAGGCCGGCCGTCTCACAAATATGGAGATGGCTTGCCACACCAAAACCGATGACATCCAGCACTCTTGTCTCCAAAGCACCTAGGCCCTGAGTTATGGGCTCATCTGCTCTCGAGTAACCCAGCAACTCAAGAACATCATCACCACAGCACACCAACTCAGCTTTATGCTCACGGATGAGACGATGGCAACCATCGGAACCCGCCGAATTGATGGGTCCGGGAACCGCACCTAGAGGCCTGCCTATCTCCAAGGCCCGATTGGCGGTGCTCACAGCGCCCGATCGCGGGTTCGCCTCAACCACGATGACGGCTTGCCCGAGAGCCGCAATCAATCGATTGCGTTGCAGAAACCGCCACTTAGTTGGCTCGGCCCCCGGAGGCATTTCAGACACCAGTGCACCGCTTTGCTCGATTTGTTTGAACAGCTCGGCATGCCCCGACGGATAAAGTCGATCTAACCCGCCCGCCATCACAGCCACAGTAAAACCACCCATGGCCAACGTAGACCGATGCGCCATGGCGTCTATCCCATAGGCACCACCAGAGACCAGACAGTAACCTCGATTAACCAGGGCGCCCACTATCTCGCCGGTTGCGAACTCTCCGTAACTCGTCGCCATTCTCGACCCAACCATTGACACGGCTTGCCCCATCGACCGAACTGCCTCCATGCCACCGCGAACCCAGAGACCCCTGGGCGCATGAGCCTCTAGAGAACCTAAGGACTCAGGCCACAATTCACTCTGCGGAGTCATGAACCAACCACCACGAAGCTCCATCTCGGTACTGGCCTTACTCACCGCCGCAACGCTCATTCTCGGTTGCCAGCGCTCCCTGGCCTCAGCCATGGTTTTATCGAATCGGCCATGGCTCTGCAACGCGCCCAGGTCCACGCCGGCTTCGTCAAACCGAGCGATGTAATCCTTGGCACTCGTGCCAGCTAACTCTAGCGATAGGGCCTGGCTAACCCCGAAGGCATCAATCAACTTGCCGGCGAAAGAGTCCCCTGGCTCGCAAATAACGCTCCACGCCATCGCGGCAAAATAATCGACAGGTGATTCGAGCACCTCAAATCTGGCCATCGGCTGGATTATCTGGGTCATCGTGCGTTCATCGATTCGAAGCTCTGCTTCGCTCACCATGAGGTAACCCCATCGCCGCCACGAAGCAAAACCGCCTTCGCAATATCCTCGGCAACCAATTGGCTTCGACCATCCAAATCGGCACTGGTCCAGGCCAGCCTCAGACAGCGGTCGTAGCCGCGCATGCTGATGAGGCCTCGATCAACCGCATTGTCGAGTGCCGCTGTTACACCCGCCTTGGCCTTTAGTTGCCGGCGAAGGTAAGCGCCCGGCACCTGGGCATTGATTGTCCAGGGAGTTCCGGCAAGACGTCGGCTCGAACTTTTTCTGGCCGCTTCTACCCTGGCCCTAATCTCAGCGCTGGTCCGACCCAATTGAGTCGCGCCAAGTCTCGCCAGGGCAATCTGGGCCGAATTTGCTGGCTGCAACCTCAGCCGGATGTCGATTCGGTCGAGCAATGGCCCAGAAAGCTTACCCAGATACGCAAGCCGGGCGGCCGGCGCACAAACACAGGCCCTACCTTTGCCGGCGAAATTGCCACAAGGGCAAGGGTTGGCAGCCATTAGCAATTGGAACCTCGCCGGAAATCTAGCAATGCCGGCACTGCGATTGATGAGCACTTCGCCCGATTCGAGCGGCTGCCTCATGGCTTCGAGAACTGGGCGTTGGAACTCTGGGGCTTCGTCGAGAAAAAGCACCCCGTGATTGGCAAGCGAAATAAGCCCCGGCTTCGGCATCCCCAAGCCGCCACCAACTAACGAAACCATCGATGCCGTGTGGTGAGGCGCCTCATAGGGAGGGCGCGTAAGCAGCGCGCCGCTAACCTCGTGAACCTTGCTGCCAGAAATAGAATGCAGTGCCGTAGTCTCTATCGCAGCCTCAACCGAAAGATCGGGCAAAATCGAGGGTAAACGCTCGGCCAGCATAGTCTTACCGGCACCGGGTGGCCCAACCATGAGCATGTGATGACCCCCTGCAGCAGCCAAAGTCAGTGCCTCAACGGCTTCGTCCTGCCCGATGACATCGGCAAGGTCCAAGTTCACCTGAGAGACCGGTTCAGCACTAACCTCGCTGCCATTGAAGGCTTGAAGGTCTGAAGCCGGGTTTTCTGCACCGTGAAAGTGGGCCACCTGGGCCAAGGTTTCTGCACCCAAAACCTCAACACCATCCACCAGGCAGGCCTCGGCAAGGTTTGCAATTGGGACAATCGCCTTTAGCCAACCAGCTCGCTTAGCAGCCAAAACAGACGGAAGCACCCCGGGCACTCCCCTTACCGCACCGTCTAGCCCCAGTTCCCCGATGTGAATCCACTCGGAAACCGACTCGGGGCGCACCCTTCCATTGGCTGCCATGATGCCGATCGCAATTGCTAAATCGAAGGCTGAACCTCGTTTTGGAACCGAAGCTGGTGAAAGGTTTACGGTCACCCTGCGTCCAGGCAGCGGCAAACCCGAGTTATGAGCGGCCGCACGAACCCGATCCTTAGCTTCGCTTAGAGAAGCATCCGGCAAACCAACCAAAACGAAGGAAGGAAGATTGCTTGAAATCTCGGCTTCAATCTCAATAAGAGTTCCGGCGAGACCGAGCAGACTGACGCAGTAACTTTTGGCCAGAGACATCAGAAAACCTGCTTTAGGTGCTCAATAGAAACACGTCCACCGCTGATTAGAACCGAAATGGCATCTAGGCGTACTTTGACGCCACTAACCTCTTTTGCTTGACACCAATCGGCCACCAACCGCCGCATGCGTGCGACTTTGTCTTTGGTTATCGATTCGAATGGGTGACCGTACCCCGAGCCATTTCGAGTCTTTACCTCGACGAAAACCAGTCGATCTCTATCTCTTGCTACGAGATCAATTTCACCGGAGCGCGATCGCCAGTTCCGATCGATGATTACATATCCGCGGTCCTGCAAATAGATTGCAGCACGGTCTTCGCCGTAGCGACCTAAATTTTGCCTGAGATTCATTCTTAGAATCTGCCCGACTACACGTCGCGAAAGCGCGCCGAACGTCACATCTGTGGATTGTTGGGCGCCGATCACGCCTGTTAGCGGGCCGGATGAAGATCAGGTATTCCCCTGCTGCTACTGGGCCGGGTGAACGAAGGCTATTCGCCTACTGCCAATTCCTTCGGAATATCGAATGCCTTGCCCGAAAGCTCCTCGACGTTGACATCCTTGAAAGTCAGGACCCTGACGTTCTTTACAAAACGGTCGGTGCGATAGATGTCCCAGACCCAAACATCGACCATGTTCAACTCGAAGTAAAAATCGGTTGGGGTGTCAATGCGGACCAAGGTGACCTCATTGGCCAGATAGAAACGTCGCTCGGTCTCGATTACATACTTAAACGTTGCGACGACATCCTTGTACTCGCGGTACAGAGCCAACTCCGCTTCGCGATCGTAGTCCTCGATGTCGTTTTCGTCCATGGCTTCTAGTCTATTCCTGGTTCAACAGCTGGCCGTCGCCGAGAATCTTGGTAAGCCAGCTCACGCGGTGCTCTGCGCTTGGACCCTGACTTTTCAGGGCAGCGATGTGTAACTCGGAGGCGTAGCCCTTGTGACCCTCGAACCCGAAACCTGATACCGTCTTCGATAACTCGATCATCAGGTTGTCACGCTCAACCTTAGAAATTACCGAAGCGGCGGCCACCGATACGCAATCGCGGTCGGCTTTAGGGCGGACGATAACCGGAATCCCAGAAGCTTTTGAGCCAAGCCAGTTGTGTGAACCATCCAGGATGATCACGGCGCCATCCTGAGCAATCTGCTGGCGGAGACCGGCATCACTTAGCAGCGAATCTAGTGCACGCCCTGCCGATGTGGCCAGCGCCGAGACGATGCCGTTGGAATCGATCTCCAGGGCGCTTGCCATGCCAACCGAATAACTTAAGACCCAGTCTTGAACCGAACCCAGAATGCCGTTTCGAGCCGTTTCACTCAACAGCTTTGAGTCCATTAGGTTGCTCGGCCAAGGCTCTTGCACTCTTGGGTCACGTGAGTCGAGGATGGACACACCCACTGCCACCGGACCAGCGATGGCTCCGCGGCCAACCTCATCCATGCCAATCACGAAACGAGCTCCGGAGGCCCAGAGTTCTCTTTCGACGCTAAGGCTTGGGTACGTCTTTGAAGACATTTGAATAGTTGTCCAACCAAGTCCAGTGCGCAAAAGGCCAACTGATAACGATGGCGCGGCCGACAATGAACTGCTTACCAACGAAACCCTTGCTAGGCAGGTCACCGTGGAATCGCGAGTCTTCGCTGTTCGGTCGGTTGTCGCCCATGACCCAAATCGAGCCGATTGGCACGGTTACGTCGAACTTGACCTCAGATGGGTTGATTGCCTTGCCCAGGTACTTCTCGTTTATTACCTTGCCGTTGATGGTCAACTTGCCGTCGGCCGAACAGCAGACAACGTGGTCTCCACCAATACCGATTACTCGCTTGACCAAGTGCTGACTGCTGTCTGGAGCGGTCAGACCGAAGGCTGACAGGAACCAGTCAACACCGGCAGTTATTGGGCTCTGTTCCGTGGTAACCGGCTGACCTAGCCAGCCCCCCGGATCCTTGAAGACGACAACATCGCCGCGCTCAATTGGAATCACGTTTGGAACCAATTCGTTGACGATGATTCGATCGTCGATCTGCAAGGTCTCTAGCATCGAACCGGATGGCACGAAGAACGAACGCACGAGGAAAGTCTTGATTAAAAGAGAAAGCACCAACGCCGAGCCCACGATTACCAAGAGGTCAATGAAGAAAGAAACAAAAATGTTCTTCCTGAATCGACTCCACTTGGAACCGGGGCGGCTTGGTGCTTGTCTTTTCGGGCTCAGAAACTGCCCAAGGTTAGTCATGGTCTAAACAGAACTGTTTAAAAGCGACTGCTGCTTAGTGGTTGTCGCGCTTCTCGGCGATCTTCGCCTTCTTGCCGCGAAGGTCGCGTAGGAAGTAAAGCTTCGCACGACGAACTGCACCGCGTGAGACAACTTCAATCTTGTCTAGCACTGGTGAGTGGATTGGGAAGGTACGCTCAACACCAACCTGGAATGAAACCTTGCGGACGGTGAAAGTCTCGCGGACCGACTCGCCTGAACGGCGAATTACGATGCCCTTGAAAACCTGAACACGGCTGCGGCTACCTTCAATGATGTTTACGTGAACGTTTACAGTGTCGCCAACGCGGAAGGCTGGGATGTCTGAACGAAGTGATGCTGCGTCGACTGAGTCGAGAATGTGCATTTTGAATCCATCTCTGTTA
>CANGGL010000052.1 GCA_947453465.1 Microbacteriaceae bacterium
AGACCGGCTTTGAAGATGCGCTGTTTGCCGCTTGGCGCAACGACCCTGAGTTTGTTTTGAACCAGGAGCCTTATAAAAACGCCGAGGTTTTGGTTGCTGGCCCTGATTTCGGCACCGGTTCAAGCCGCGAACACGCGGTTTGGGCGCTTCGCGACTATGGCTTCAAGTGTGTGCTTTCGGCTAAGTTTGCCGATATTTTCCGCGGCAACTCGGGCAAGCAGGGTCTCATCGCTGGTGAAATCACCGAGGCCGACACCGAAAAGCTCTGGGCCGCTCTCGAAGCCAACCCGGGTGCATCAATCACCATCAATTTGGTTGAGCAGACCGCCACGATTGGCGACCTAGCCGTGCACTTCGCCATTGACGAATACACTAAATGGCGTCTACTTGAAGGCCTCGATGACATCGGGCTAACCCTGCGAGACGAGCAAGCCATCACCGATTTTGAGGCAAAGCGTCCGAGCTGGATGCCTAAGACCTTGCCAGCGAAACACTAAGGAGACCCATGAGTCAGATCACCGTTCACGGTGGCAAGCCACTTATCGGTCGGGTTGACGTTAAGGGTGCCAAAAACCTAGTCACCAAGGCAATGGTTGCGGCCCTTCTGGGTGAGTCGGCGAGCATCCTCAAGGATGTTCCGTTTATCAGCGATGTCGAAATCGTCTCGCGTTTGCTTCAGCTTCACGGCGTCGTGATCGAACACAGCGCCGACGGTGTGATGACCCTCGACCCAACCAAGGTCTCATCGGCCCGGATGGCCGACATCGATGCGCACGCCGGTTCATCGAGAATCCCAATTCTTTTCTGCGGCCCACTGTTGCACCGTTTGGGTGAAGCGTTCATCCCTGGTCTCGGTGGTTGTCACATCGGCGACCGTCCAATCGATTTCCACTTTGAAGTTCTGCGCAACTTTGGAGCAGTCATCGAAGAGCTAGAGAACGGCACGCGCCTCTCGGCCCCAAAGGGTCTTCACGGTGCCAAGGTCAAGCTGCCTTACCCTTCGGTGGGCGCCACCGAGCAGGTTCTGCTGACCGCGGTTCGTGCCGAGGGTCTAACTGAGCTTTCTGGCGCTGCGATTGAGCCAGAAATCATGGACCTCATCGCTATCCTGCAGAAGATGGGCGCGATCATCTCGGTTGACACCGACCGCGTGATTCGCATCGAGGGCGTCAAGGAGCTCAAGGGTTACACCCACCGAGCCATCTTTGACCGCAACGAGGCCGCTTCATGGGCTTGTGCCGCTTTGGCCACCAACGGAAACATCTTTGTCGGCGGCGCACGTCAGCAAGACATGACCACCTTCTTGAACGTGTTCCGCAAGGTTGGCGGTGCCTTCGAAATTGAAGATGACGGAATCCGCTTCTTCCACCCGGGTGGAGACTTGAAGCCGGTAGTTCTCGAAACCGATGTTCACCCTGGTTTTATGACCGATTGGCAGCAGCCACTGGTGGTTGCCCTGACTCAGGCAAAGGGTCTGTCAATCATTCACGAGACCGTGTATGAGAACCGCTTCGGCTTCACCGACGCCCTCGTGCAAATGGGTGCCCAGATTCAGATTTATAAAGAGTGCCTTGGCGGTACCGCTTGTCGTTTTGGCCAGCGCAACTTCAATCACTCTGCGGTAATTTCAGGCCCAACCGAACTTCACGCGGCAGACATCCGGGTTCCTGACCTTCGTGGCGGGTTCAGCCACATGGTTGCGGCGCTGGCGGCCAAGGGCACCTCAAACGTCACCAATGTTCAGTTGATCTCTCGAGGTTACGAGCACTTCTTGCAGAAGCTCACTGACCTGGGCGCCGACTTCACCTACACCGAATAGGTCTAACGTGGCCAAGAAGAGCAATCGCGAATATCTTCGAATGCCGAAGATCAATCCTGCCGAACGTCATTTCGTTCTGGTTTTGATTGCTTCCATTTTGATTCCGTTGGTGCGCACTTTGTTCAAACTGGTACCGACCGGCCAAGAGAAACTGCCTAAAAAAGGCCCGTTTGTCCTAGTTTCCAACCACGTGACCAACGTGGATGCGCTGGCGATGGCCTACTTCGTCTATGTCACTTTGAAACGCGCTCCGCACTTCCTGGCCAAGGGCAGTCTTTTCAAGGTTCCAGTGGTTGGCCCGGCGCTTCGTGCGGCAGGGCAAATCCCGGTTTACCGAGGCGGTCAGCGCAACGATGAACCACTGCGTGCGGCACATGCTTACCTTGACGCTGGTCACTGCATCTCGATTTTCCCTGAGGGCACATTGACCCGTGACCCAGACCTTTGGCCAATGCGTGGCAAGACTGGTGCGGTGCGCCTGGCGCTAGAAACTAACGTCCCGGTTTATCCGGTTGCGCACTGGGGAAGCGAGCAAATCCTGCCGCAGTACGGCTCCAAGTTTCGACCTGGTTTTTGGAAACCGGTCCGCATGGTGGTCGGTGACGAAATTGACTTGTCGATTTATCGCGGCAAGAAGTTGACCCCGGCCGAGGTGCACGAGGCCACCGAGCTGGTCATGCATCGAATCACCGAGTTGGTCTCACAGTTGCGCGGAACCGTGCCCCCGCAGGACCTTTGGGACCCGCTGAACCACGGGCAGACGCAAACCGGAAACTTCAAAAAGAGCGACAAGAGCAACAAGAAAGCGAAGAACTAATGGCGAAGATTGCCGTGATGGGTGCCGGTAGCTGGGGCACTACCTTCGCCAAGGTTTTGGCTGACAACCCTGAGAACGAAGTGGTTCTTTGGGCGCGACGTGAGGATGTCGCCGAGGAGATCAACTCTGACCACCGCAACGGCGATTACCTCCCGGGCATTCACCTGCCAAAATCACTAAAGGCCAACACCGATGTTGCCAAGGTGCTTGACGGTGCCGAGCTAGTCTTCCTTTCTGTCCCATCGCAGTCACTGCGGGGCAACCTGACCGAGTGGGGGCCGCTGCTGCCAAAGTCGGCCATCCTGGTCAGTTTGATGAAGGGCGTCGAGAAAGACACCGGCCTGCGCATGAGCGAGGTCATCTCGCAGACCACCGGCTTCGACGCATCGCAGATTGCCGTGGTTTCAGGGCCGAACCTGGCCCTCGAGATTGCCAATGAGCAACCGGCCGCCTCGGTTGCCGCTTCGGCCAGCCAGGTCACTGCAGCGCTAGTCGCAAAGGCCGCCAGCAACGGGTACTTCACAACTTTTACTAACCGTGACGTGATTGGCACAGAGTTTGGTGGCATCCTCAAGAACCTCATCGCGGTTGCTATCGGCATCGTCAACGGTGTCGGTTACGGTGAAAATACGAAGGCGTCAATCATGACCCGCGGCCTTGCCGAAATTTCACGTTTTGCCGTGGCCTATGGCGCCAAAGCAAACACGATGGTTGGTCTGGCCGGCCTTGGTGACCTAATCGCAACTTCCGAGTCGCCGTTGTCTCGCAATCACAAGGCGGGCGAGATGCTCGGCAAGGGCTACACCCTGCGCGAGGTTCTGCGTCGCATGTCACAGACCGCGGAAGGTCTTTCATCGGTGGCGCCGATTCTTCAGTTGGCAGCTGCCAAGAATGTTTCGATGCCCATCGTCGAGCAGGTGCAGTTGGTGCTTGAGGGGAAGATGGACCCGAAAGACATCGCGCCGCACCTGACCACCCAAACCGACGGCCCACAGGGCGAATAACATGGCAAAACTTAACCTGGTTCTGCTCTTTGGTGGCCGCTCTAGTGAGCACTCAATTTCTTGTGCCACGGCCGCCGGCGTGCTCGGTGCAATTGATCGAAGCAAGTACAACGTGATTCCGGTTGGAATCACTCAGGCTGGCGTTTTTGTGCCCGCTGCCGATGACGCAGCGAAGTGGGCGCTCCGAAAGGGTCAACTCGCGACTGTTGAGGACGAGGGTTCTCGCATCGAATTTGCCATGGACGGCAGTCGAGAAATAACCCGCCTTGATATCACCGGTGCTCGCAGTTCCCTGGGGCAGGTTGATGTTGTTTTCCCAGTCCTTCACGGCCCGTTCGGCGAAGACGGAACAATCCAGGGTTATCTCGAGTTGCTAGGTGTTCCATACGTGGGCAACGGCGTTCTGGCTTCTGCGGCCGGAATGGATAAGGAATTCACAAAGGCTTTGTTTGAGGCCGCCGGAGTGCCGGTGACCCCGCACGTGGTGATTCACTCCACTGATTGGCAGAATAACCCGGGCGCCGCGCTAGCCGCCGTTGAGAAGCTTGGCGACCTGCCAATTTTCGTGAAGCCGGCTCGGGCCGGTTCTTCGGTAGGCGTCTCGAAGGTCAAAGACCTGTCTTTTTTCGGCGCAGCCGCCAAGTTGGCTTTTGAGAATGACAATAAATTAGTGGTCGAAAAAGGCTTGGTCGGCCGCGAAGTTGAGTGCGCCGTGATCTCGGGTCGTGCGGGGGCAGAACCACGGGTTTCCATCGCCGGTGAAATTGTGGTCACTGGCCGTGAGTTTTATGACTTTGAAGCAAAATACCAGGATGAAGACTCGGTTGACCTGATCATTCCGGCGAAGTTGTCAGAAGGTGAGCTAGCCGAGATGCAGGCAATTGCCCGTCGCGCATTCAAGTCTCTAGGCTGCGAAGGCCTGGCTCGGGTGGACTTTTTCCTCACGGCGGACGGTTTTTTCGTCAACGAAATCAACACCATGCCGGGTTTCACGCCACTCTCGATGTTCCCATCGCTGTGGCAGGCTTCTGGCCTCGAGTATGTCGACCTAATCGACGAACTGATTTACCTGGCGCTCAACAAGGGCTAGTTAGAAACCGTAGAGCACTGCTTGGTGGCTTCGATGCTCTGAATCGCAGCGCTCAAATCGCCCAGCGCGGAAACTCCAGCTACTTTACGAGAATCCACAATTACCTCGGTGGCCGGGTTGCGGCCAAATGTGACGAATCGATACGAAGGCTTCTTGCTGTCATCGACCAACCAATCCACGCCGCTTGCTGTTACGCATGGCAGGGTGCTCACCTCGACCAGGGGAAGACCGCAGCGGAGAATTACGGCGGTCGGAGTGCCCCAGGCGCCGGTTGCCTGGGCGTCGGTGACTCGCTTACTAAGCCCAGCGAGTTCGTCGGGGAGCCGAACCGATACCTCGGCACAGGCCGGGTTATTAGAGTCTGGTGCGGCCTCAAGGCTTACGTTTGCCGAACAAGCTGAAAGCGATGCGGTCAGTGCCGCGGCGGAGAGAAGCGCTAGGGCCGTGCGTGAAATGTTCATCGAGAATAGGCTAACAGGGTGTCTTATCTAGAAACCGTGGCCGGAATCGGCGAAAACGAAGCGCTCAAGCGCACCATTGCTCGGCTGAACTCATCTGAGCATGCGCTGGTTGGCCCGGGAGATGACTCGGCCGTGATCTCGGCGCCGGACGGCAGATTTGTAGTCACCACCGACACCCTCATAGAAGGGCATGACTTCAGGTTGGATTGGTCGAGCGCCTATGACCTTGGCTGGAAGGCTGTCGCGAGCAATCTTGCCGATGTGGCCGCGATGGGTGCGGTGCCAACCGCTTTGGTGGTCGCTCTCACTGTTCCTGGCAACACGCAAGTTTCTTGGTTAGAAAACTTCGCCGATGGTTTGAAGGCGGCCTGCTTGGCTCTTGCGCCGGGTTGCGGAGTGGTCGGAGGTGATCTGGCTTCGAGTGATCAAGTAATGATTTCTGTGGCCGCACATGGCTCGCTAGAGGGCCGCGAACCGGTCCTACGCTCTGGCGCTCAGGTTGGCGATGTTCTCGCCGTCGCCGGCACTCTGGGGCGCGCAGCGGCTGGCCTGGCGCTGTTGCAAAGCGGTAACCGCGATGCGATTTCTGCTTATGACGACTTGGTAAATGTTCAACGCCGCCCGAAGCCACCAATTCGAGCAGGTGTTGAGGCCGTGTTGGCCGGCGCAACCTCGATGCTTGACCTGTCCGATGGCCTGGCTAGAGACGCCGCGCGAATCGCGAAGGCATCTCAGGTGACGCTTCAGATTGACCCGATGCAGTTGCAGGGCTTTGAGGCCGTCCTTGAAGAGGCTGCTCGAGCCATCGAGGCAAACCCGGCTGACTGGGTCATCGGCGGGGGAGAAGACCACTCGCTGCTGGCAACTTTTCCCAGTGGTTCTGCGCTACCGAGATCATTCAAGCCGATTGGAGTGGTTTTGCCCGCTGGCCCGGCTCCGGTCTTGCTTGGGGTGCAGCCAGTTCCTGAGCGTGGCTGGGATTCTAGCCGTGCAGCAGCGAGTTGAGCTTGATGCCCTCGCCCTTGCGACCGACCACTTCGGTGCGACCAGAAATTGAATTGCGGCGGAAGAGAAGGCTTGGCTGGCCAGAAAGTTCAGAGGCCTTCACCACGCGTTCCTCAGCGCCGTCGATGATGGTCACCTTGGTGCCAGCGGTTACATAGAGCCCGGCTTCAACTACGGTGTCATCGCCGATCGA
>CANGGL010000053.1 GCA_947453465.1 Microbacteriaceae bacterium
CACTTCCACCTCATCGAGGCAATGGGCCGCATCATGCCAGAGGTTTCTTTGGAGACCAGCCAGTGGGTTATTGCAAACCTTGACCAGCGCGGTGCCAAGATTCACCTCAACACCCAGCTTCAGTCGGCTGTAAACGGCAAGATCGAACTTTCAACCGGTGAGAGCTTCGAGTCAGACGTCATCGTCTGGACCGCTGGTGTCATGGCTCACCCATTTGTGCGCAACACCGACCTACCTCTAGACGAGCGTGGCCGCATCACCGCAAAGGCAACCCTTCAGGTTATTGAAGGCGAGAAGGTCATTGCTGACGCATGGACCGCGGGTGACGTCTCGGCAGTGCCAGACCTAACCGGTGGCGGTGTCGGTGGATTCTGCGTTCCTAACGCACAGCACGCTGTTCGCCAGGCCAAGTTGCTTGCCAAGAACATCGTTGCCTCGCTTCGCGGTGAAGGCATCAAGGAGTACTACCACGTCAACCTAGGTGCTGTAGCTGGCCTAGGCATCGGAGTCGGTGTCTTCCAGTTCCGCAAGCTAGCCATCAAGGGCCCAATCGCGTGGCTAATGCACCGCGGTTACCACGGTCTTGCCATGCCTATGTGGGAGCGCAAGATTCGCGTGTTCTCTGGCTGGGTTTGGAACTTCTTGCTTCGTCGCGACATCGTCGCTATCTCAGCAACCAAGGACCCGCGTTTAGCCTTCGAGACCTTCGCGTCTCGTCCAAAGGCTTAATCAAAAGCTAAACGGAAGGGGATGCCAGAAGGCATCCCCTTCTTCTTTAGCCTCCATAGCCCAATGGCAGAGGCAGACGACTTAAAATCGTCAAAGTGTGGGTTCGAGTCCCACTGGAGGCACCAAAATAAATGGGCCGGCTAAATGCCGGCTCATTTATTTATGGCCAGTGGGCGAGAACCCACCTCGGGTCCCAAATAATTATTTATTTGGGCGGGGTTCGAGTCCCACTGGAGGCACTACCCTTAAGGGGTACGACAGGGGAGCGCCATTAGGCGCTGAGAGTGTGAATATTCACAGACCCTCGAACCTGATTCCGGGTAATTCCGGCGGAGGAAGTCGAGCATCTCAGCACGCTAACCAGTTGTCTAGGCATTGGTTTATTAGGTGCGAGACGGCGGGTGAGCGGGCCCTCTTCCATTTCTATTAGGAAGAATCCGATTATGAGCAATAACGTTTCAAACAAGATTAAGGTCAACTGGCGAGGGATTGACCTCGTCACCGCTGCCATTCTGGCCGTTGCCCTAGGCGTGGCCTTCTGGGGCTTCGACACCCTGGTCTATCCGTTTCTAGGTCTAATCACCGCAGGTTTTCCTCCCGTTGGTGAACTGGTCCTCGGCATCTGGATCATCCCAGCGGTGGCCGGCGCACTTCTAGTCCGTCGCCCCGGCGCCGCAATCTACATGGAACTAATTGCGGCCAACGTGGAGCTGCTCTTAGGTAACACCTGGGGAGTGACGGTCTTGGTTTCGGCGCTACTGCAGGCAATCGGTGTCGAGATTATTTTCTTGATTTTCCGGTACCGCCGCTTCACCTTTGGAGTCGCGGCTCTTGGCGGCATGCTTTCGGCAATTCTTGAGATCTGCCTGTATGAGTGGTGGTCTTATGTTCCTGACTACACCCCGCTTTTCAAGGCAATCTTCCTAGTTTGCGGTGTCATCTCGGGCGCCTTCGTTGCCGGCGGTGGCGCCTTCTGGTTGATTCGAGGCCTCGGCAAAACTGGAGCATTAAACGCATTTGCTGCCGGCCGTGAGGCTAGCGCCAAGTAATGACTACCGAGTTTCGCGGAGGTGTCCAGGTTAGAAATCTAACTTGGACACCTTTCGCGAGCTCGAAGCCGTTGCTCAATAACATAACTTTTAGCATCAATGCTGGCGAGCGGGTGCTGCTGGTTGGGCCCAGTGGTTCAGGCAAATCCACCCTCTTGCGTGCAATCGCAGGTGTGCTTCAAGACACCGAGTCGGGCGGCATGGCCGGCTCAATCGAGACAGGTTCCTCGGGATTGCTATTGCAGGACCCCAACGACTCCATCGTTGCCCCGACTCTCTTGCGAGAGGTGGCATTTGGGCCCGAGAATGCCGGGCTTCCAAGAGAAGCCATCCTAAATTTGGTTGAGTCAACTTTGGCCTCGGTTCAAATTGATAAGCCGCTCCAGGCAAGCTCAACAGATTTGTCTGGTGGCGAAATGCAGCGAGTGGCTTTGGCCGGCGTAGTTGCCCTTCGGCCAAATCTGCTCTTGCTTGACGAGCCCACATCGATGTTGGATTCGAGTTCGGCATTGGCTGTTCGCCAGACGGTAATCGCCACATTGAAGGCCTCGCAGCAAACATTGATTGTGGCCGAACACCGCTTCGACGGCTGGGTTGCCGACCTGGATCGAATTCTGGTTCTTGATCACGATGGGCAATTGGCCTTTGACGGCATGCCTTCACAAATTCTTGCCGAACACCGCAACGAACTGCTGGATTTGGGAGTTTGGATTCCAGGTGAGCCGGCAACTGCAGCGAAGCCCATTAAATTGGCCGAGGGCGAGTTCACGTGTGGCTCAATCACCGTGTTCACCGGAAACAGCGGTGCCGGTAAAACCACCGAATTGAATCGACTAATTCGAGCGGATCGCAATTCTGAGACCATCCTCACCGGCGTCGGTTTTGTGCCTCAGCAACCTGAGCTGACCATCCTCGGAAACACGGTTTTTGAATCTGCTAACTTCACTGCTCGTCTAGCTGCCCAAGGTCTCGGTATCGATGCAGAAGAGTCAGAACAACACACCCGCCGATTGCTTGATCTGGCGGGGTTATCAGCCTTGGAAAGTCAAAACCCATATGAAATCTCCGGTGGCGAGCAGAGGCGACTAGCTCTAGCAACGGCCTTGGCCCATAACCCGATGTCTGTGTATCTAGATGAACCAACGGTTGGGCAGGATCGATCAGCCTGGGCGTCGGTGGTTGGTTTGATCGTTGCTGCAAGAGAAGCGGGCATGAACGTGTTTATTGCGAGTCACGATCAAGATTTGATTGCCCTCGCAGACCGAGTTATCAAGATTCAGCCTGAGATCGCCATGTTCAGACCGCCGGCTGTTTCTAAAGTGAGCGGCCTTGCCATTCTTGCTGCGCCAATCATTCTGCTGATTGGTTCGATGGGAATTGTGAGCACAAAAGCGGGTCTGGCTAGCGTCGTAGCAATAGCAGCGGCTTGGCTAATTCTCACTATGGCGGGTCTCAAATTCAAGGCTCCAAAACTTCTGATCGCTCCAGTTGTTGGAGTTCTGTCCATCGGGCTTTCAAACTGGTACCTAAGCCGTGGGTTACAGCTTGAAACAGGCTTGACCGCCGCACTTAGGGTGGCAAGTTTCGTTTTCCCAGGTGTATTTCTGGCCACAGCACTTAGACCATACCGGCTTGGTGATCAGCTCGCTCAAACCCTAAAGCTCCCGGCAAGGCCCGTGATTGCTGCGATGGTGGCAATGGAACGAATCGGTTTCTTCACCGGTATGTGGAGTCAACTCCAGTTCATTCACAACATTCGCGGGGTGACGGCACACAGAAGCCCGCTTGCCCGCATTCGAAGTGCCTTTTGGATGACTTTCACGTTGCTAGTTCAGGCAATTAGATCGGCCGGCACAACGGCTGTCGCCATGGATGCCAGGTGCTTTTCGAAGTCAACCGGCCGGCGAACCTGGGCTGAACAGGCCAACTGGAGGCAGCTGGATCTGTTGCTTATTACCCTAAGTGCGGTGGTCGCTGCGGTGCCGTTTCTAGTTCGCTAGCGCGGCTCTCAGTTGGCTGGCCACAACTCTTGGGTCGGGCGCTCGGCAAATCTCACCAAGCACAGCAATTCCGGCTATCCCGGTGGATGCCAATTCGCCAACATTCTTGGTCGTGATGCCACCGATGGCCAGCATCGGCCAAGGGGAGAGCTTCACTCGGCGAGCAGTCTCTTCGATGCCAATCGCGGGGCCTGCATCGGCCTTGCTGGTGGTCGTCCAAACCGGCCCAACGCTCAAATAATCAATCTCCACGTTGATTTCTTCGAGCGGAATAGCCGAAGCGCCAAGAAAATAATCCGGCCCAATGATTTCGCGAGCCTCGGCAAGCGACGTTGGCCCTTCGCCGATGTGCACCCCGTGCGCACCCACCAGTTCAAGCAGGTTCGGGCGGTCATTCAAGAAAAACTTCACCGATGTGCCAAGCAGTAGCGCGCTAATCCGAAGGGCAAGAGCCGAATAATCCTCATCGGTAAGTTTTGGGGCCCGCAATTGAACCACGGTCACACCACCGGCAACAGCCTCGCGAATGATCTCCAGCAGGTCACGGCCGCCGGTCTGATCTGGGTCGGCTATGAAATAAATGGAGATGTCGAGCATGAATCAATTATTGCGTGCGCGCAGAATCAAATTCGGCAGCTCGGGCGCTGGGATCCAACCACCGATGTGATCAACGAATCCTGGGATGCTGGCATCCCTGTTGTTCCATTTTTCGCGCACCGCGACAATCTCATCGTGAGTTCGCTCAATAAAGTTCCACCACATCACAATCGGCTCTTCAAACGGCTCGCCACCAAGCAAAATCACGGTGGCTTCTTCATCGCCGGTGTTCTTTATGGTCACAGATGTGGTGCCTGGTTCGAAGTACTCCATCGAATTCATTGGCACCTCAAGGCCGGCAACCTGCACGCTTCCGATTGCCACCAAGAAGCCATGTTCAAATTTAGGGTCGAGTTCAATCACATCAAATTCACCGGCAGGGATGCGCAGTTCCGCGCCAACCATCGGGCTATATATCTTGGTTTGGGCGCGTGCCTCGGGTTGCCCGTGCATTGCGCCGACAAAAACCGTGCCCGAAATGCCACCAATCGAAACTCTCGGCAGATCGGTCTGCTGCTCAAACTCGGGTGCCATTTTGCGCACCGAATCAGGCAGCGCAATCCAAAGTTGAACCGCGTGCAGGCTGGCCGAGTCGGCCTGCGAGAGCTCACTGTGAGCAATGCCCCGGCCTGCGGTCATCAAATTCAATTGCCCTGGCTCGACAAACTGCGCAGTGCCGATGCTGTCGCGGTGTTCGATTCGGCCCTCAAACAGCCAGGTGGCGGTTTGCAACCCCGTGTGCGGGTGAGCCGCCACGACCATGCCGTCAGTCTGGGTGGTTGGCCCAAAGTGATCGACGAAGGCCCAAGCGCCAATCATTCGCTTTTTTGCGTTTGGCAAAGTTCTTCTCACTTCGATGCCCGTTCGGGTCGAAAGCTTTACAAAACGGGGCTCAAGAAGCATGTGGCAACTCTAATTTAGGCAGGACAAATTGGCTTAGTGCCTGTGGTGGAATGGCTGAAGAGCGTCATCTGGGATCTGACCGAACCGACCATACTGGTAGTCCTCCATCGCCTGAATGATGCCGGCCTTGTCATTCATCACGAATGGGCCATAGGCAACCACGGGCTCCTTGATTGGAAGACCGCCGAGCAGGAAAATCTCCAAGGCGTTGTGCCTCGAGTCTTGCTGAGCGTCTGCGGTAATCACGATTCGGTCACCGTGGCCAAATACTGCCAGTGAGCCAGTAGAGATCTTGGCCTGAGGGTTTCCGTCAATTGATTCACCGACGTTACCCTGGCCAGCCAGCGTGTAAGCCAAGGCGTTGAACTCAGGGTTCCAAGGGATCGAAACCGATGCGCCCGGAGCCAGGGTGATGTGGGCGATGGTCATGGGTGTTTGCGACTTGCCTGGGCCAACATTGCCGCCGATGTCTCCGGCGAGGACTCGAATTAGTGCACCGCCATCCTGGCTCGAAACCAATGCGACGTCACCGCCCTCTAGGCTTTGATAGGCGGGCGGGGTCATCTTTTTTGCGGCCGGGAGATTAATCCAAAGCTGGATGCCGTGGAAGATACCACCAGACATCACCAGGGCGTCGGGTGGGGTCTCGATGTGAAGCACGCCAGAACCGGCCGTCATGTACTGAGTTGCACCATCCTGGATGGTGCCGCCGCCGCCATGGCTGTCTTGGTGCTGAAACGTACCATCGATCATGTAGGTGAAAGTCTCGAAACCGCGGTGAGGGTGCCACGATGTGCCGCGTGGCTCATAGGGGGCGTATTCGACCTCACCCATCTGATCCATGTGGATGAATGGGTCTAGGTCTTGGTAGGAAACACCGGCGAAAGCGCGAGTGACCGGGAAACCATCGCCTTCGTGCGCCTGCGGCCCACGGGTCACAGACTTGACCGGGCGTGAACGTCCGGTGGCCGGCTCCAATCGAGGAAGAGTCAGTGTGTCGGCTGTTACTGCTGGCATTGCGCCACGCTCCTAATTTCTGTGAACTTACCTAGAGTACACCTTTGTAAAGC
>CANGGL010000054.1 GCA_947453465.1 Microbacteriaceae bacterium
CACCAGAATCCAAATGGTCTGAAGATACCGTTTCCGTAGTGTTTTCCTGCACCAAGGGCATAATTTCAATTCTCGCCGCCCAACTCATCCAGCAGGGTTTGCTTGACCTCGAAGAACGGGTGGCCACTTATTGGCCAGAATTTGCTCAAGCCGGAAAAGAAAACATCAAGGTAAAGACTCTGCTTCAGCACCGTGCTGGGCTGAGTGCGGTTCGCCGAGACCTTACCTATGAGGAAGTCCTCGACGAAAAAACCATTATCGAGGAACTTGCCAGCCAAGCCCCACTGTGGGAACCAGACACTAACTATGGCTATCACGCACTGACATTCGGGCATCTGGTCAGCAAACTTATTCACTCGGTCACCGGGTTCTCAGCAAACGATTATTTACAGAAGGTCGTGACTGCCCCTCTGGGAGTTGACATGTGGATTGGCCTGCCAAGCGCACAGCTGCCTCGAATCGCGACTCTGGTGAGCGATGGAGGCTTCAAGTCTGCGAATCCATCCGTTGGAAGCGATCAGTACTGGGTCGAAAAGGCAATGGGGTTTGGTGGCGCCTTTCCTGTCGACCCAACCGATGCTCACGGATTCAATGACCCACGCACACTAGGAATCGAACTGGCCGGCGCAAATGGAGTGACAAACGCCAATGGCCTCGCGAAGATCTATTCGGCCGCGGTGACGGAAACCGACGGAATTCGACTCTTGAGCGACCAAACTCTCGAAATTGCGACGAGGCCCGCTTCGTATGGCAAGAATGTTTGGAATGAACCCGGCCCCTATCCAGCCTGGGGCAACGGATTTATGCTGCCCATTGCCGAACACTTCGAAATGCCAGGAGCCAAGGGTTTTGGGCACAATGGCCTTGGCGGCTCAGCCGGTTGGGGAAGCGTGGAAAAGCGCATTGGCTTCGGTTACACCACATCCTTCCTACGAAGCTCACCGGACACCCAAAAACACCAACAAGATTTGGTGAGACACCTTCAGAAGCTCACCGAATAACCGACCCGGCCCAAAGCTTTGGGGAGATTAGGCTGTAGTTGTGTTGAAGCGCCTGATAACTATCTCCCGACCGGTCCTGTGGATTAACACGATCGGCACGACAATCATGGGTGTTTGGCTTACCGGCACACTGTGGAGCTGGGACGCTTTAGTAATAATCCTTTGGGTGACGTTTCCGTTCAATCTATTGATTTATGGCATCAACGACATCTTTGACCAGGAGACCGACAACATCAACATCCGCAAGGGTGGTTTTGGTGGTGCAAAAATCTTCCCTCGTGAGGTTCCTTGGATCGCCTGGGGCGTTGCTCTCACGAATTTGCCTTTTCTGGCCTATTTCGCATTAAATTTTTCTCTTGAAGCAAACCTCTGGATGTGGGCCTACAGCCTCACTTTCCTGTTTTATTCGGCGCCTCCAGCCAGGTTCAAAGGCCGACCTTTTCTTGATTCGATCAGCAACGCAGACTACGCCTTCCCACTAGCGTTTGTTCCTCTGGCTCTTGGCAAAGAACCGGTATGGCTGGCTGTCTTTGCACTGATGGCCTGGAGCCTGGCAAAACATACCTATGACGCCATTCAGGACATTGAAGAAGATGCATTCGTTGACATCAAAACCACGGCTGTTTTCTTGGGTGCAAAAAAGTCTCTGGTCTGGGTTGGCTTCTGGTGGCTAGTCTCGACAATCTTGTTTGCCTTCGTGAACGTACCGCTGGCACTCGCCAACCTCGCTTACGCAGCTTGGCTAATCTGGTTGATTCAGAAGAACGATAGCCCGGAGAACGCCAAACGTGTCTACAAATATTCGGTTGCCTACCCATACGTTGTGGGCAGCGTTGCCGGCGTTCAAATCGTCGCGGTCACCGTCTTCGGAATCTTGCACTTGTGAGCAAAAAAGTAGTCATCGTCGGAGCCGGATTAGGCGGGTTGACTGCAGCCGCGTTGCTGGCTAAAGCGGGCCATCAGGTAACCGTTCTAGAGCGAAACTCTTGGATCGGTGGAAAGTCACGGCGAATTGACGTTGCCGGACAACGCATTGACACCGGCCCCTCGCTGATTACATTCCCCGGCGTCTTCGAGGAGCTTTTCAAACGATACGACGCAAATTCCAGCGAAGAAACCGCAGCCGAGATTGCGAACCTTGAGCTCGAAAGACTGCCCGAAGTGGGTAATTATTTCTTCGACGGCCAGGTCGTCGACCTGCCAGTCCCTGAGGGACACGAGTGGCACGAGGCGTGGATGCGTTTCGATGAAATACACGGCTCGCTGAGTCCAGAAATATTGAAACTCTTGATTACCGACCCGATGAGTCCCACGACACTCCCATCGGTGTTGGCGCTAACCAAGAACTATGGAATTCACCTATCTACCTCCGCCTACTTGAAGAGTTTGACCTGGCTGCCACAAGGCTTGCGCGAGATCATCGCAATTCACACCCTGAACGCGGGAATATCGCCTGAGCGAACCCTGGCGCTCTATGCCACGATGCCCGCCGTTATGGCACGTGAGGGGATCTCTGTTCCCGTCGGCGGCGTCTATGAAATTGCGCTCGCTCTCGAACGTCTCGCCACTCGAGCCGGCGCAAAGATTCACCTGAACACCCGAGTCACGGCAATCAAAAAGGGCCGTGTTGAGACGGAATCCGAAACACATGTCGCAGACGCGGTGGTTGGCGCAGCCGATGCCCAGGTGATTAATCGACTTCTTGGGAAGGCGGCCCCGTCGCGTGGCCGAGTGTCTTGCTCCGGTGTGGCGATTTTTGCTACGTTAAAGGCCCCACTGCCTAGCCACGTCGTCACCCACTCCGTCATCATGCCCCAAAAACCAGAGCAACTGCACGCCGCACTGGATGCAACCCAGGTTCCCGAAGAGACCATGGCGTTCTTGAACTATTACCGCCCCGGGCACATTTACCCAAACAGCAAGGCAACTGCTGCAATTTTGCTCACGGCGCCCGCCAGCGGTTCACAATTCAACATCGATGACCCCTTCGTCGTTCGAGAACTCGCCAGGATAAGCAAGGTTGTCGGTCTAGATACAAATCTCAGGGACCAGATCGAAGACTTTAAAATCCTCGACCCTTCCTACTTTGAAACATTTGGAGCCGCCGGAGGTTCACTGTACGGTTCCACTCGCCCAATGTGGCAGGGCGGGCCATTTCATGTCCCGGGTTACTCATCGATTTTTCGGCCATGGCTCTGGCGAGTGGGGGCCTCGGTCCATCCGGGTGGTGGAGTTCCAGCGGTAATTGGCGGCGCACTGATATCAACTAAACGGATGCTTTCGCACCTGCGCTAAACAATCAGGCGTAGTCTGACAACGTACTAAAAACCATCAAGATACCAAGGGGAAGTTCATGAAGGTAGCAGGAAAAGTTGTTGTAGTAACCGGTGCAGGCAGCGGCATGGGCCGTCAATTGACGCTGGAATTAGTAAAGCGTGGCGCTTCGGTTGCAGCCGTTGACATGCGTGCCGAGACGCTCGAGGAAACTAAGAACCTCGCTCTCGCCGCAGGTGGCAGGGTCGAGACTTTTCTTTTAGATGTAAGCAACGATGAGAAGGTTCTTGCCCTTCCAGCAGAGGTCAACTCCAAGTTCGGTGCAGTCGACGCTCTAATCAATAACGCCGGCATCATTCAGCCGTTTGTCATGATCAAAGAACTCTCAATTGAAGCCGCCGCCAAGGTAATGAACGTGAACTTTCACGGCCCACTGATGCTGACTAAGGCCTTCCTGCCTAGTCTCCTCGCTCGCCCTGAGGCTCACATTCTCAATGTCTCTTCGATGGGCGCCTATGCGCCAGTGCCAGGGCAAAGCGTCTATGGCGCGTCCAAGGCAGCCATCAAACTCTTCACAGAGGGTTTGAGGTCAGAGCTCTTGACCACGAAGGTTGGAGTCACTATCGTGTTCCCCGGCGCAATCGCCACCAACATCGCTGCCAACTCGGGCATGGCAGTGCCGGCCGATTCAGCAGACGCTTCTAAGTTCAAAACCACCGATGCCGGGCTTGCCGCTAAGCAAATGATTGATGCTATCGAATCAAATAAACCGCGTCTCTGCATTGGCCAAGACGCCAAGATGATGGACATCATGAGCCGAATCAACCCGGTTTGGGCCGCAGGCGTCATCTACAAGCAAATGAAGTCACTGCTGAACTAGAACTAAACTTGGGGCATGACTAAAGTTCTTGCATCCCTACCTGTTGGTGAAAAAGTTGGCATCGCGTTTTCTGGCGGCCTAGACACTTCTGTTGCTGTGGCATGGATGCGCGAAAAGGGCGCCGTTCCTTACGCCTACACCGCAAACCTTGGCCAGTATGACGAGGACGACATTGATTCAATCCCTGCACGTGCCAAGATTTACGGCGCCGAAGCTGGACGACTAGTCGACTGCCGCAACTCACTTGCCGAAGAAGGGCTTGCTGCCATTGCGTGCGGCGCGTTCCATATCCGCACCGGCGGCAAGGTTTACTTCAACACCACTCCCCTGGGCCGAGTAGTTACCGGCACAATGCTGGTTCGCGCCATGCACCAGGATGGCGTCGAGATCTGGGGAGACGGCTCCACCTACAAGGGCAATGACATCGAGCGTTTCTACCGCTACGGCCTTCTAGCCAACCCAAACCTAAGAATTTACAAGCCTTGGCTTGACCAGGACTTCGTCACCGAACTTGGTGGACGCCACGAAATGAGCGAATGGCTTCTAGAGCGCGACCTGCCATACCGTTCATCGGTGGAGAAGGCCTATTCAACCGACGCAAACATGCTCGGCGCCACCCACGAGGCAAAGACCCTAGAAGAACTCAACACCTCATACGAGATTGTTGAACCAATCATGGGCGTGAAGTTCTGGGACCCAGCCGTAGAGATCAAGACCGAGGACGTCAAGGTCACTTTTCGCCAGGGGCGCCCAGTTGCTATCAATGGCGAGAGCCTCGAGAACGCAGTCGACCTAATCATGAAAGCCAACGAAATTGGCGGCCGTCACGGCCTAGGCATGAGCGACCAGATTGAAAACCGCATCATCGAAGCCAAGAGCCGCGGAATCTACGAAGCCCCTGGAATGGCCCTGCTGCACATCGCCTACGAGCGTCTTATTTCAGCAGTTCACAACGAGGACACCGTAGCTGCCTACCATGCCGAAGGTCGTCGCATGGGTCGCCTACTTTATGAAGGCCGTTGGCTAGACCCACAGACACTAATGCTCCGCGAGTCACTAACCAAGTGGGTTGCCTCGGCAATAAACGGTTCAGTGACGTTGCGCCTGCGTCGTGGTGACGATTACACCATCGTGAACACCGAGGGTGAAAACTTCAGCTACCACCCTGAAAAGCTTTCAATGGAGCGCACCGAGGACGCCGCTTTCGGCCCTGGAGACCGCATCGGTCAGTTGACCATGCGCAACCTGGACATCGCGGACACTCGTCAGAAGCTAGATATGTACCGCAAGCAAGGTCAGATCGAGGGCGGTCAGTTCGAACTGGCTTAGTTCGAACCTAGCTTTTCTCGACTCTAAATCAACGCACCCGCAATCTCAGTAAAGGGAACTCCGATGCACTCAGCGCGTCCGGGTTGGTTTGAAGTCACCGCGATGGTGGTCTTGACTCTCATTCTGATTGCCGACGTATTGATCATTTTCAAACGTCCGCACATCCCAAGTGCGAAGGAATCATCGCTGTGGATCGGTTTTTACGCCCTCCTGGCAGTAGGTTTCGGGATCGTAATCGCCAACCTGGGCAATGCTGAGGCAGCAAGTCAGTTCTACGCTGGCTGGCTGACCGAATACAGCCTGAGCGTAGACAACCTCTTTGTATTCGTCATCATCATGAGCCGTTTCAATGTGCCTAAGAAATACCAACAAGAAGTTCTAATGGTTGGTGTCATCATGGCGCTGGTTCTTCGCGGCGTTTTCATCCTTGCCGGCGCTGCTCTAATCGAGAACTTCAGTGCGATTTTCTACCTATTCGGCGCATTTCTTATCTACACCGCTTACCACCAGGCGTTCCGCTCGGAGTCAGACGAAGAGGAGTCTGAGAGCAAGCTCATCGTCTTGCTGCGTAAGCGAATTCACGTTGCCAAAGACTTTGATGGCGCCAAGGTTCGCACCCTGGTTAACGGCAAAATGGTCTTCACTCCGATGATCGTGGTTTTCGCTGCAATCGCGCTGACCGATGTAATGTTTGCCTTTGACTCAATCCCAGCAATCTTCGGAATCACCACCGATGCCTTCATCGTTTTTGCTGCCAACGTTTTCGCCCTGATGGGGCTTCGCCAGCTTTACTTCCTACTCGGTGGCCTTTTGGACAAGCTTGAGTACCTCAAGTACGGAATCGCCTTCA
>CANGGL010000055.1 GCA_947453465.1 Microbacteriaceae bacterium
CAATACTCCTTGACGAAGCGATTTACCACGGTCGTATAGATGTAGTCATCGGTGTCGAATTTTGCGTCCCAGTAAGAAGAATCCATACTTGAAATCTAACGCCTTTTGAAAGGAACCATGATGGCCGACGAAATCACCGTTTCAGACCTAGCCCTTGAGCTAGACACCAACGCTTGGGTGCTCGATGTTCGCGAGGATGACGAGTTTGCCGATGGCCACGTGCCAAACGTGCACCACATTCCACTTGGTCAGCTGCCTGACAAATTCCACCTGATTCCAAAGGACGAGAAGATTTTTGTCATTTGCCGTTCGGGGGCACGCAGCCAGTCGGGCGCCGACTACCTAATTAGCCAGGGTTACGACGCGGTTTCGGTCGCTGGCGGCACCATGGGCTGGATCTCATCTGGTCGCGATGTCTCATTCGACGACAGCCTCTAGGGCATGATAAAAAATCCCCCCGCCGATGGCAGGGGGATTTTTTTATTGCCAGATCTTAGAGGGTGCGTGGAATCAGGCCCTTTTCGACCGACGCCGTAACCGGGATCGGATCTGAAAGCTCGCCAACGAATTCCCCATCGATGAAGTTCACAAAACCAATCAGATTCCATTTGCCATCTGGACCTTGGATAAGTCTGGCTGCGTAAACCAAGTTCTCTTCAAAGGCTCGCGCTTTGTTGAAATCGATGCCAGTTAGGTCTGAGTTTACGACCAGGCTGTAACTCGCGTCACGTTCACCGAAGGCAGCCTTACGGTCAGCGCTCAGCTCATTCCAACCACAGCAGAACAGAATAATTGGCACGCCATCGACTATCTCGAACTGGAAAACCTCTAACTGGCCAAAACCCTGCCCCGGTTCGCTAAGCGGCGGCTGAACTGTCCATTCCTTTAAATTTGGACTCGTTGCGTGACCGATCACGCCTCTGGTTGGGTGATCGCCATGATTGGCACGGGCGGTGACCAACATATGCCAAACATCCGTCGGTTTTTTGCCTTCGTGAACGCCCACTAAAGCGGCACCAGTGCTGGTGCCCTCGTCGAACCTAAATACCCACGGGTCTCGCCAAGCCTGGTCATGCCAGTTATCCAGGTCGAGCCTTTCATACCAACGGAAATCCGCCTTGACCAGAGCTTCACTGGAGACCTTGTCCCAATCCATTAGGTCGGTGCTGGTCGCCGCGCCAACGGTCTGTACGTTGCCACCATCTTCACGGCTAGTTCCGGTGTAGAACATCCACCAAAGTCCGGCATCATCGCGAACCACCGAGCCGGTCCAGGTAGTCCAGCTATCGAAAGCAGGTGAATCGCTGACAATCAGTGCATCGCGAACAACTTCCCAGTTGGTCAGGTCCTTGCTGATGGCATGGCCGACGATTGGGTTGCGGTGGCGGCGAACTGGGTCACCAAGTGCACGGCTGGCTTGCAAATAGAACGCGTGATAATAGTCGCCATCGAACGTGTACCAAGAATCCCAAATCCATTTATCGACAAGTTTTAGAGACATGATTTAGCCTTTCACGCCGCTTGAGGCGATTGATGCTACGAAAGCTCGTTGGAAGGCAACGAAGAGCACCAAGACAGGAAGCGTGATGATGGTGGTGTAGGCCATAATCTCACCCCACTGCACGTTCATTTGGAAGAAGTATTGAAGCCCGACTTGGACTGGACGCAGGTTCTCCTCTTGAATCACCATGATTGGCCAAAGGTAAGCGTTCCAAATTGGCAGGAAGTTCAAAATTGCACAGGTAGCAAAAGCTGGCCCTGCCAAAGGCATGATTACGCGACGGTAAATCGTGAACCAAGAAGCGCCGTCGATGAGGGCAGCCTCATCCAATTCTTTGGGAATCGACTTGAAGTATTGAACAAACAAGAAAATGCTGAAGGCGCTTGCCACGAAAGGGAGAATCTGAACTTCGAAGCTGTTCATCATTCCCTCCTTGAAAATCAAGGAGCCACTCTCGAGACCCACCCATGGCAATTTGCTGACCAGATAAACCATTGGAATTGCGATGGTTTCAAATGGCACCATCAACATCGCGATTAGCAGGCCAAGAACGATTCCCTGTCCCTTCCAACTGACGCGACTTAGGGCAAAACCTGCCAAGCTGTTCACTACTAAACCAAGCGCGACGACTATGGCCGAGGTCACTGCTGAGTTCAATAGGAATGTGAAGACCGGCACCTGCTTGAAGACGTTCTCATAGTTTTGAATTGAAACGTCGCCAGCGGGTATGAAGGCTTGGAATGACTTCAAGTCCACGAAGATTTGCTGGTCTGGCTTTAGCGACGAGACCATCATGAAAATCATTGGGAAGGCAAAGATTAGGGTGATTAGCGTGCCAAAGAGCCAGTAAAAAACTCCACCCAGCTTTAGCTTCCGCAATATGCTTTTAAAAATTCTCATCAGGATTAGTCCTTATCTCGAGTTAGGAATCGCTGAACCAGCGAAACCACTAGAACGATTACGAAGAAGACCACGGCGATTGTAGAGCCGTACCCCATTTGCTGACGGCCATACGCAGCCAAGAATGCCTGGTAGACCAATGTGGTGGTTGAATCAAGCGGGCCACCCTTGGTCATCACGTTTACCTGAGCGAAGAGACCGAACGCGGCGATGGTGATCGTTATCAAGACAAAGATGCGGGTGTTCTTGAGGCCCGGCCAGGTCACGTTAGTGAATCGCTGAATCGCATTCGCTCCATCGATTTTGGCAGCCTCATAAAGCTCGCCGGCGATAGTCTGCAAACCGCTCAACCAAATAATCATGTGGAAACCTACGGCCTGCCAGATCGACATGAAAATGATGGCTCCGAGCGCGGTGTCAGGGTTGCCCAGCCAGTCGACTGGAACATATCCCGGGATAAAGGAGCTCAACAGACTGTTGATCAGGCCTTCTTTTTGATACATAAAGAGCCAAAGGATCGAGATCACAATCATTGAGGTGACTACCGGGATGAAGATGATGGTTCTGAAGAAGTTGGCTCCGCGGCGTTTGATGTTCACAAACAAGGCCAGTCCTAGGGCAATGCCCGCCTGAATTGGCACGACAATCAGAACAAAGATAGTTGTGTTCCAGAGCGACTTCCAAAAGAGTGGATCGCCGGCCAGAATTATCGCCTTTCGAGTACCCCCATCGATCGTCCAACTTAGAAGCTCACCCTTTCGATGCAGGATATCTACACCGGTTTGAATTGCGCGAGTAGTTGGGAATGTGAATGCACCGGCCTCATCCTTCAACAGGTGACCGGCATCATCTTTGATTGCATCAATCACTCTAAAGTCAACGCTGAGTAGTCGTGAGAAGTTGTCTAGGCCGACGAACTCTGGTGGGTTCGGGCTTACCAGGCGGGCATTGAATACCGAAAGGCCGAAAGCCAAAAGGGTTGGGGTTACCAAGAACACCAAGATGAGGATAAGAGCAGGCAGGATTGCCAGACGACCGAAGTGGGCCTCCGCTCGCTTGAGGGCGCTCATTCTGTGCTTTGGCCGGCCCGACTTTAGCTGCGTCATCTGATTTCCTCGGTACTTTCTTATTTGTGATCTGGGCCACCCAGGGCTTGGAAAGGAATAAATCTTCCCTGGGTGACCCAGATTTGTTGCGATACTTACTCGGAGGTGCTACTTCTTGTAGTTCTTGTTCGCTGCAAGGTCGGCACCTATGGTGTCAACCGCCGCGTCAAGAGCACCCTGAACATCGGCACCGTTCATGATGTCGGTTCCGGCCTTCTCAAATGCCTTCGCAATGATTGGGTATGCCGGGGTTGGTGGGCGCTTCAAGCCAAACTTTGCGCTCAAGGTAGGGAATACCTCGTAAGGACTGCCCTTCTTGTAAAGAATTGACTTAGCAGCTGCGGCAGCGGTTGCAGGGATAAGTCCGATGGCGTTAGAGAACTGAACCAGGTACTTGTCCTTGGTTGCGAAGTTGATCCAAGCGTTTGCACCAGCCGCGTTCTTAGTAGTTGATGAAACACCCCACTGCCACGACGAGGTGCCGATCTTTGGACCGCGACCGAAGTCAGGCGTAGGAAGGAACAAGAGGTCGCTTCCGAACTTCTTGTAGGCGTCAGTTGCTGCCCAGTTGCCGTTGAACTGAAGAGCTGCGTCACCGTTTAGGAACGCCTCACGGCCACCGGTCTCCTTAGGGTTTACGTAACCCTTAGTGAATAGTCCTTGGAACCACTTTCCCCACTTCAGAGCAGCCGCACCGTTTAGTGTGCCCTCTGCTGTGGTGTAGTTCGAACGGTTGATTAGGTCGCCACCAAATGACTGAAGGAATGGGCTGAAGCCGTACGGCCACCATTCGCCAGACCAACCCGTGCCCATGTCGATCGAGTACTTGAAGTCACCAGACTTCTTGAAGGTGGCTAGCGCTGCATCAAACTCGGCACCAGTCCATGGCTTAGCAACGGTAGGGACGCGAACGCCGGCCTTCTCGAGAACTGATTTGCGTGCGAAGATCCCGGCCGCTGCGTCATATAGACCGAGTGAGTAAAGCTTGCCGTTGTAAACACCCTGGGTACCTGGCAAGAACTTTTTCAAGGTTGCGGCAGGAACGGTGATTGGCTGGATGTACTTACCCCAGGCCCAGTTAGGCATGTTTGGGCCGTCTAGGTCAAGGATGTCTGGAAGGCTTTTTGAGGCCGCAGCAGCAACGACTGACTCGTTGTAATCTGCCTGGGGGAACTTCTTGATAACGACCTTGTACTTAGACTGTGAAGCATTGAAGTCGGTGCTGATCTGCTGAATAATCTTGAGCTCGGCTGGGTTTCCAGCTGCGTGAGTCCATAGGGTCAGCTGGCTTGGTGCGGCCATAACTGCTGTTCCTAGCGTCATCGAGGCGACGGCTAAAACGCTGGCTGCAGCGATTGTCTTTGCGAAACGCATTTTGTCTCCTTATTTCCTGTTTGTGATACCCGGTTTATTAGAATACTGCTAAATCGATTTAGTAAATCGATTTAGTATGACAGTAGCGTGGATTAAAACGTTTTAGCAACTTGAAACAGTAACAGTTAGGTAACATGATGTTTAGTGCACCGTTTAGCAAACTTAGAAGCGACCAAAACCGAAAGTAGCCAATGACGACTAAGCGTGTAACTCTTGCCGATGTGGCAGCGGAGGCGGGAGTCTCTAAAACCGCTGTGAGCTTTGCACTTAACAAGACCGCCGGAGCCAGACTCTCAGAAGACGTCGTTGAACGCGTAAAGGCGGCAGCCAAGAAGCTGAATTACCGCCCAAACTATGCCGCCCGCACGCTACGCACACAACAAACTCAGAGCATCGGCTTTCTATCTACAAACGTTGCAGTCACCAGATTCGCAATGGCCATGATTTCTGGGGCATTGAGAGAGGCAGATGCCCAGGATCACACTCTCCTCATTGGTGAAACTTCGGCTGCAATCGCCAGCAAAGGCGCCAACCCGGCAAAACTCAAAGATCGAGCGATTGCCGCACTCTTGGACCGTCAAATTGATGGCTTGATCATTGCCGACATGGGAGCGAAGAAGGTTGACGCTCCGCAACTCCCCCCAGGCACGCCCGTGATCTTCGTCAATCTTCATGGACCCGAGGATTATTGTTCAATCCTTCCGGACGAGGCCACGGCTGGCAAAGAGGTCGTGGAGGCACTCTTAGCCGGCAAATACCGAAACAACGTAATTTTGATTGGCACTAGCCCCAAATTGGAGACCGACACCTCAGTTTCGGCAACCATCGGCCTTCGTTTGGACGCAATTCGAAAGACCTTGCGCGCTAATGGCGTCGAAAACTGGACTGAGATCGCATCAGACCACTGGGTCCCAGAATTGGGTTACAAGTCAATTTTGGAAGCACACAAACAAGGACAAATGCCAGATGCCATCATCTGTCTAAATGACAACATCGCCTTTGGCGTCTATCAGGCTTGCAGCGAACTAGGAGTTAAAATCGGCAAAGACGTTTCATTGGTATCTTTCGATGATGATGAGTTCTCGGAGAATTTGAAACCCGGTCTTACTACTGCCCGACTCCCCTACGAGGTCATGGGGCAACTAGCCGTCCAAGAAGTCCTCGCAGAAAGTTCGGAGGTGGGCATTCGCCTGGTGCCAATGCCAATCCAACATCGAGATTCTGTCGCCAAATAAAAAATCCCCCTACCGATTGGAGGGGGATTCTTATTGGATGCTCTAGGCGTTGATGTCGATTGCCTTCATTACGTCGGCCTCGATAGCAACGCGAACGGCCTCGAGCACAGCTGCGTCAACCGGTGAATCAACGGTGATGACTGACAGCGCCTTGCCGCCCTTCTGCTGGCGAGCGATCTGCATTGCCGCGA
>CANGGL010000056.1 GCA_947453465.1 Microbacteriaceae bacterium
ATGAACAAGGCCTTCGATGTGGACTGTCCCGTGGTTCACCCGTTCCGCATTTTGACGATTCAGCGAGCAGACAACGGCGGACTCACCCAGGGCGAGCTCGGATTCCGTTGGATTGCCGAGTTCCGAACCAACTATCGCGATGCCTATCTTTACTGGCACAACAAGCTAGGTGCGGCAACCAACTGGCGCGTTGAGCGCGAGGGGGAGCGTGACTTCTACGCACCGCGCCAGAGTTACATGCTGAGCGCCGATGCCCGGGGTCCGAGAGAGTTTGACCTGGTGATTGGCGCAAACCTGCGTGACAACGAAAACGTTCGCGCCGCTCTGGTTCGCTATCAGGCGGCGCTCGCCGATGGCCAGACCGTTGCCTTCCTTCAGCTCAACAGCATCTACCCGCGGTCTCTAGCCCGCTCTATCGGTGCACCAATTCTTGACCTGCTAAACAATGGCAAGACTCAGCTGGTTTACCCGTTGGATGAGATCACAACCGAACGCCTTGAAGTAATCGCACCAAATGCCTGGCTAATGTCGCATGACAAAACCGTCTTCAATTGGGAAATCTCTTCGCTCAGCTTTGTTCCGCTGGCCAAGGCCCAAGAGAGCTGGAGAGCCGAGGGCAAACTGGTACAAGAGGAACTGAAGCAGCAGGTTGTTTACTCGCTGGGTCCGGACCTAGCCCGCGCTCTCTAACGAGATGACAACGTGCTAGCCTCGGTAACCTGACGTTATTTGGGGGAATTTCTGAAAATCAAACGTATTGTGCGAGTCGCGGCGATATTTGTTTCACTAAGTCTTTTTATAGGCTTTAGTCATAGTGCACCGGCGGCTCAGGCATTACAAGTCCCGGCAAGCCGGCTACTAACGCCCGATGAAGCCCAACCGCTCATTTCAACCGACATAATTGAAACTAATTCCGGTGGAGTTGAGGCATCAGCAAATATTGAATTGGGCGATGGCTCAACGCTTGGTCTAGGCCTTCAAGTTGCAGACCCATCAGCAAATTCCGAGGCAGCTGGAACCAACGCAATTGTTGACTCAAAGTACGGGCAGACAACAGTTTCAGCAGAGGCAAACACTTTCTCCCTTGTGACTGTGACGCAAGTGGCTACACCAAAACTTGCCGTGAGATTTGATTTGAAATCGGATTTACCTGTCACAGGCACAGAACTTGGCAATGGGAGGCTTTCCTTAAATGACTCCAATGGAGTGTATTTAGGCACACTAGATGAACCCTGGGCAGTCGACGCCGACGGGACGCGCTTATCGACGCATTTCGAATTGCAATCGAACAAACTGGTTCAGATAGTTGAAACATCGGGTGATGTAACTTTTCCGGTCACATCTGATCCGAGTTGGTCCTACAGCCTAGATCTCTCATGGAAATATAGTCTGCAGCAGAGTACTTACTCCGCGTCTTATGTGACATCTAGACTAAAGACTTGTTTCAACTGCTATTTCCCCGTTTATGGCGCTCCCCCAACTTACCCGTATGTAAATCAGACGATGCCACTGAGAATTAGGGACTTTTGGAACAACCCAACAATCCATGCACAGGTCAAAGTTTCTGATACCTACAACTACGGTTGGGTTTTTACGGCAACTTCTGACCATATTGATGATGCTGGCTCCACAATCGGATTCTCCTGGTATCGCGACCCCACTTTGCACCTTCACCTTCAGATTGATGCCAGCATAGTCAACCCAAGCCCAATGACTAAGGTTCTTAACGGTTCATTGGGATCGTTCATGTGTTCGTTAGCATGGGCGTTACCATCCTGCAACTCGGTGTATATTTTCAAAGCGACGAATACTTGGATTGATTTCTTTGACGCTGTTACGAAGTAAAACTGCATGAATTTCAGCGACTTCAAGCCCCTACAGAGTTGGTTGCTATTCGCCCTAACTGCAAACTCGATTTTTTTGGTAGTGGCTTTTGGAACAATTCACTCGCAGCAGCTGGCATTTAGTCTGATTTTTACTTTTTCTGAACTGATGACTTTTAGCTGGTTATTGCCGAAGTTGTTGTTCCTCCCAAGAATCACGAAGGAACTTGGAAAAGCCCTCGCTTATGTAATTTGCGGACTATTAAATTTTCTTTTTATGTACTGGGTCGAATCGGCTTCAAGCCTGGCCAGCATGCCCTTGGCAGTGCTGTACCTGTTTTTCAAAATTGTGGCGGGCAGCGGTCTTATTTTCGTTTCATGTTAGCGAGACATGTTTGTCTTCAAAACGCTTTACAAAATAGGACGAAACGTGAAGTTTGGGAAATTTGACCACGTCATAGTAACTGTTCAATTTCTTGCGCTTACTCTTTGTGTTTTCATCGAACCCTTGTTTGTTGAAACACTAATCGCATTGGTATTGATTGTTTACCCAATTGTTCTTTTGACATATTTCAATGCAGTTTGGGTTGTGAAACTCAAAAACAATGGCTTTCTTTCCGGGTCTTCAGGCCTCTTCTTCTGCCTCATTTGCTTCATCTCTCCAGGTCTGGTGTTCACGCTTGCCGGAATAGAATCTCACTTAAAGTGGGAGCCAGCCCTGCTACTAACCGACCTAGTTGTTTTCTTGCTAACTTATAAAAAATTAGTCAACTCCAAATAGGAAGCCGCGAATGAATCCGGCTCCCCAAGCCAGGTGCATGGTTGGTAAAACCACAAGCAGCGCAACGTGACCGCCCAGCAGAACCTTGCGGCCCGAGAGGATACCTAGGGCGGCACAGCCGGCAAGGTAACCGAGTGGCAGCACCAACGGCAGGGTCCAACCCAGCGCAGCGCTCAGGAGCGAAAGCGCAATCAGGGTAACCAGCACCGGCGGAGCAAAGTAGCGCAGGTTGGCGGTCTTCACGCTGCGACGGGTGAGTTCACCGCGCCAGATGCCGGTGTCAAAGAACTGCTTGGCGAGTTTGGCCCAGGATGCGCGCGGGTGGTACTCCACCTGCAGGCGCGGGTCAAACCACACCGTGTGACCGGCCTGGCGCAAGCGCAGGTTGAGCTCCCAGTCTTGACCACGAACCACGGCGGGATCGAAACCACCGATTTCCTGAAGTACGCTCTTGCGGAAAACGCCAAGGTACACCGAATCGCTGGGTCCGGCCTGCCCACCAACGTGGAAGGTGCCACCACCCAAACCGAACTTGCTGGTGTACGCCCAAGCCACCGCGCTCTGGAACGGGTGGTGCCCAACCGCACTCATGATTCCGCCAACGTTTGCTGCGCCGGTCTGGTTCAAAACCTCAACGGCAAGCTTTGTGTAGCCGGGCATCAACTTGCTGTGCGCATCAACTCGAACCACCACGTCGTTCTTGGCGGCGGCGATTCCCGCGTTCAAGCTTGAAGACGTTCCGCCGTGTGAGTTGTGCACCAGCTGCACGGGGTGAGTCTTGGCTAAGCGTTCGGCAATCGCGTTAGTCTCATCGATGCTTGGACCGAGCGCCAAGATTACCTCAACAGGTCCCGCAAAGTCCTGCTCCAGAATGCTGAGCACGGCGCCTTCGAGATACTTTTCCTCGTTGAGAACCGGCATCACGTATGAAACGGATGCGAGTGGTGTCTGTGAGTTTGTCATCGATGAAATTCCGGCGGCTCCGTTTGGCCTAGTCGTCTAGCGGCGCACCTTGGGCAGCCGCATAGGCACGGCAAACTTCTTGCGCGGTGCCGTCCATCTTCACAATGCCCTTGTCCAACCAGATAGCCCGGTTGCAAGTGTCCAAAATGCTCTTCATGCTATGGCTCACCAGGAACACCGAACCGGCGCCGCTGGCCAACTCACGCATGCGAGCCTCGCTGCGGCGGCGGAAGTCTTGGTCTCCAACGGCAAGTGCTTCATCGATGATGAGAATGTCGTGCTCACGCGCCGCGGCGATGCTGAACTTGAGACGCTCCACCATTCCGCTGGAATAGGTCTGCATTGGAAGGTCGATGAAGTCGCGGATTCCGGCGAAGTCCACAATGTGATCGAACTTCTCCTTAATCTCGGTCTTGGTCATGCCAAGCGCCAAGCCACCCAGGATCACATTCTTCTCGCCGCTGAGTTCCTTAATCATGGCCGCGCCAACACCCAAGAAAGACGGGCGAGACGAAGCGAAAACCGAACCCGTGTCAATCGGGAGCAAACCGCTGATTGCCTTCATGAGTGTGCTCTTGCCGGAACCGTTAGTTCCAATCACACCGATGGAGTCACCCTCGTAGGCAACCAGGCTCACGCCCTTGAGCGCCTCAACCTCGCGCAGGCGACCCTTGTGCTTCACGCGGCTGTTGCCCGGCGTGACCTTCTTGCCGCTTGCAAAAACGCGGTAGGTAACGCGGATGTCGTCCACAACCACAACCGGCTTGCGAGCTGCATCGGTGAAAACCGGCGGGGTGGCGTTGGTGCCGTCAACTGGAGTTGCTGGATTGAGATCAGACATTGCGACCGTACTTCTCTTCCGCACGCCAGAACCAAACGATTCCAAACAGGCAGATCCCAAAAGCCCAAGCGGCTCCGGCAATCCAATCCATCGGTTCGGCGGTGTAGCCGGAAACCAGCGATGCACGCGCGATCACCAAGTAGAGGTGAATCGGGTTGTAGTGCAGAACTTCCTTGAGCCAACCGATGTGAACCATCTTGTCGATGTTCCAGAAGATACCGCTTGAGTAGAACAGCACTCGGGTGATGAATGGCAGCAGCTGGTTGAAGTCTTCCATGTGCACGGTCATGCGAGCCGAGATGAGGCTGGCGCCCGTGGAGAACAGAATGATCAGCACGAAGTCTGGGATGAATAGCAACCAGTTGAGGCTTGGGTACTGCCCGAACAACACGATGCCGATTAGCATCAGTGCGATGAGCGGAACCACTCGCAAAATGTTGCTGACCACGGCCGAGACCGGAAGCAGAATGCGAGGGAAGTCGAGCGACCTAACCAGCGACGCGTTACCGGTGATGCTCTTGGCGCCATCGGTGAAGCAACCCGAGATGAACTGAAACAGTACGATTCCGGTGATTAGATAAGGCACAAAGTTGGCAGGGCGAGCGCTGGCCAACAGCAAACCGAAGATCGCTCCGTAAACGCCAATCTGAAGTGCGGGAACCACAACGTGCCAGGCCGCTCCAAGCGAACTCTTGGCGGTTGAGGCCTCGAGGTTGTAGCGAGCCAGGGTGAATGCAAAGGCTCGGCGCTGGGCGAAGTCCTTGAGGTAGTGCCAAAGCTTTGGTCTTGTGCCCACCTTGGTGAGCTTGGCAGCGCTAGCTAACGCCAGTGGGTCGAACCCACCAGCGCCGGTTGCACTGGAAAGACTCAAGCGTTTGCCTCCACGTTGCGGCCAAGCGCAAGCACGCGCCAGCCGGCTTGCTGCCAGTGGGCCACGTTGAGTGCGTTACGACCTTCGATGAGAAGCTTGTTCTTCACAACTGCGGCCAGGTGCGCAGGGTTCACATCGCGGTATTCCTGCCACTCGGTGGCAAGCACCAGGGCGTCAACGCCAGCAGCCGCCTTGAGCAGCTCCTGCTCGGTGTCGAACTCTGGGTGGTGAGCCTGCACGTGGTGGAGGCTGATTGGGTCGTGAACCACAACTTCTGCCCCGGTTGCCTTGATTAGCTTGGCAACTGCGATTGCCGGTGAGTCGCGCAGGTCATCGCTGTCTGGCTTGAATGCGGCCCCCAAAACCAAGATGCGCTTGCCCTTGAGGTCTGCTCCAAGTTCGCGGTGTAGCAGGTCAACCACGCGAGTGCGGCGGCGCAGGTTCACCTGGTCAACGTCTTCAAGGAATGCAACCGCCGAACCAACGCCCAGCTCCTCGGCGCGAGCCATGAACGCACGGATGTCCTTTGGAAGGCAGCCGCCACCAAAGCCGATTCCGGTGCGGAGGAACTTCTTACCGATGCGCTCGTCGTAACCGATGGCCTCGGCAAGTGCCACTGCGTCCGCTCCGGAAACCTCGGCGATTTCGGCCATGGCGTTAATGAAGCTGATCTTGGTTGCAAGGAAGCTGTTTGCGGCA
>CANGGL010000057.1 GCA_947453465.1 Microbacteriaceae bacterium
AATAGCAAGACGCCCGGGTGCGTCAAAGAGTAAAAAGGGCGGCAAGGTTGGCACCGGAGGCCACGGCAAGCAGGCTCTAGAGGGTCGCGGCCCTACCCCTAAGGCGGAAGACCGCCCGTACCACAAGGCTTTCAAGGCTAAGGCTGCCGCTGACAAGCACAAGCAGGCAACCGGAGCCACTCCAATTCGCCGTGGCGAGTTCTTGGCTCCTTCGGCTCGCACCGCCGGCTCAGGTGGCGCAGCTGCCCGTTCAGGCCAGCGTGTGGCTAAGGCTGCAGATGCGTCAGAGGTTCTGTCAGGTCGCAACTCGGTAGTCGAGGCGCTGCGGGCCAAGGTTCCGGCCACCGCACTGTTCATTGCTTCGCGCATCGAAATGGATGAGCGCGTCAAGGAGGCTATCAAGCTTGCTGGTTCTCGCGGCATCGCGGTGAACGAAATCACTCGTCCTGAGATGGACCGAATGACAGGTTTTGACTCGGTTCACCAGGGCATCGCTCTCTCGGTTCCGCCATACAAGTACCAGCACCCAATGGAGATGCTGGACTTGATTCTTTCTCGTGGCCAGAAGCCGCTATTCGTAGCGCTTGACGGCATCACCGACCCGCGCAATCTCGGTGCCATCATCCGCTCAGTGGCTGCTTTCGGCGGCCAGGGAGTTATCTTGCCTCAGCGTCGTTCAACCGGTGTGACTGCATCGGCCTGGAAGACCTCTGCCGGTGCAGCTGCCCGTGTGCCGGTGGCACTAGCAGCCAACCTGAACAACACCTTGAAGGAATTCAAGAAGCGTGGCGTGTTCGTTGTCGGCCTTGATGGAGGCGGCTCAATGGCTCTTCCTGACTTCGACCTAGCCACCGAGCCGCTCTTGCTAGTGGTCGGTTCAGAGGGCAAGGGTCTTTCTCGTCTTGTCACCGAAAACTGTGACGCTGTTTTGTCGATTCCAATCGCTCGCGACACCGAATCGCTCAACGCCGGCATCGCCGCATCGGTCTCGCTCTATGAGATCTCAAAGCGTCGCGCAGCCCTAAAGCGCTAAAACCGCGCGGGCAACCGCCGGTATTAGAAAAGCCCCAGCCAACGGCTGGGGCTTTTCTATATTTGAAACTAAACCAGGTCTCGCCAGTCAATCTCTTCATCGTCCTCGGCTACCACGATGGTTCCAGATGGCACTGCATTCGGCAGATCAAGCGCTTCGGTCTGAGGGCTTAGATAAGCCTCTTCGTCTCGGCGATTAACCAGAACGTTCTCGATGTAAGACTGCACCGCTTCGGCCGCAGGCACATCGCGTTTCTGGTTTTCCATCATGTACCAGCGGTGCTCCAGAACCTGGTGATAAATCTCAGCCGGCTCTAGGCGCCCAAGCAGGTGCTTCGGGATAGCCAGAACCACTGGCTCGAATGAACGGCTCAACCACTCGTGGGCCAAAACCTCTTCATCCGCACCCGTGCGTGAGTTCTCGATTCGGTAATGATCTAGATCATTGAGCAGGCGACGAGCCTGGTTCTCTTCAACATCAAGACCGGTAAGGCGAATCAGGCGGCGTGCGTGGTGCCCGGCGTCGACCACCTTCGGTTGAATCCTTACGGTGGTACCAGTCGAATCGGTCTTGATGGCCAATTCTTCAATGTCAAAGCCGAGTTCGTTAAGACGGTCAACGCGACGGTTAATCTTCCAGCGGTCGACGGCCTCAAAGGTCTCGATGCCGGTGAGTTCAACCCAAAGTTCACGATACTTAGCAACGATGCGCTCGCTCGTGGCAACTGCATCGACCCCGGGAGTCGCATTACCGCTGGCAATGAGATCCATTAGCTCGCCGGCTATGTTCACGCGGGCAATTTCAAGGTCATTTTCACGCTGGCCATTTGATAGTCCCGAGTCATACAGGTGGCCGGTCTCGGCGTCGACTAGGTAAGCGGCAAATGCGCCCGCATCGCGACGGAAGAGGGTGTTGGAAAGAGACACGTCGCCCCAGAAGAAACCGGCGATGTGCAGGCGCACCAACAGCACCGCCAAGGCGTCTACAAGACGAGTTGCCGTCTCTGGCCGAAGGCCCTGTGACCACATGGCGCGGTAGGGGAGCGAGAACTTTAGGTGTCGAGTGACCAGCACCGAGAGTAGCTCTTCACCCTCGGGGGTCTCGCGCCCGTTGATGATTGCGAACGGTTCGACGCAAGGAACATCGAGCTTGAGCAGCTGCTTCAGCATTTCATACTCGCGCTTGGCGAGCTCGGGGAGCGTCTCTTTGATCGCGATGACGTGATCATTTAGGTGCGCGAACCGAACAGTGTGTCGGCTTAGGCCCTTGGGCAGGGCCGCGATATTTTCAGAGGGCCAATCCTCCAATGGCAAATGCCACGGTAGATCCAGCAGTGCTGGCTCTACCGTGGCAGCCGTGATGTCTAGTGAGCTCAACTGTTAGTTAAGACGGTCGCCAGATTCCACATCGAATAGGTGGACGATGCCGCCCTCGGCCTTTAGGAAGACCTTGTCGCCCTTGTGTGGGTGAACGCGGCCATCAACGCGAGCGGTGATTTCCTGCTCGGCACCATCTAGGTGTGAGCGACCGTATAGGAAGCCGTCAGCGCCTAGCTCTTCAACAACGTCAACGTCAACTTCGATGCCTTCGTTAGCGGTTACGTGAAGACCCTCTGGGCGGATACCAACGGTGATGCTCTTTGCCTTGGTCTTTGCAAGGATGTTTGCTGCAACCGGAAGCACTGAGTTACCGAACTGAACGCCACCGTCAACGATTGGAAGCTGCAGTAGGTTCATGGCAGGTGAGCCGATGAATCCAGCAACGAAGACGTTCTTTGGGGTTTCGTAAAGCTCGCGAGGAGTAGCAACCTGCTGTAGAAGGCCATCCTTTAGAACTGCAACGCGGTCACCCATGGTCATAGCTTCAACCTGGTCGTGGGTCACGTAAACGGTGGTTACACCTAGGCGACGCTGAAGTGAAGCAATCTGGGTGCGGGTCTGAACACGAAGCTTTGCGTCAAGGTTTGATAGCGGCTCATCCATTAGGAACACCTGAGGCTTGCGAACGATCGCACGGCCCATAGCCACGCGCTGACGCTGACCACCTGAAAGGGCTTTTGGTTTGCGAGCTAGGTAAGGCTCTAGGTCAAGAAGCTTTGCAGCCTCTAGAACGCGAGCCGCACGCTCTTCCTTAGCGACGCCGGCAATCTTCAGGGCGAAGCCCATGTTCTCGGCAACGGTCATGTGTGGATAAAGAGCGTAGTTCTGGAAAACCATTGCAATGTCGCGGTCCTTTGGCGGAACGTCGGTTACATCGCGGTCACCGATCAGGATGCGACCTGAGTTGACCTCTTCTAGGCCTGCAAGCATGCGCAGGGTTGTTGATTTTCCACAGCCAGAAGGACCAACGAGAACTAGGAATTCGCCATCGGCGATCTCTAGGTTGATCTTGTCTACTGCTGCGCGCACGCCGCCTGGGTACAGGCGTGTGGCGTTGTCGAATGTTACTGATGCCATTTTTTCTTTTCCTTCACCGGCAGGTACGTGCCGGACGATCCGTTGTGATAGAAACCCAACAGCGACGCTGCCGAGGTGGTCCTATTATGACACTTTCAGAGCTCTGACCTAGACTAGAGAGCCTGTCCGACATCAAATTGTGACAAAACGAGCGAGGGATTCATGACTTCAAACGAAAACAGACCAACCCGCAACCAGCAGCGCGAGGAAGCGCGTGCAAAGGCAAAGGCGCTCCGTGAGCAGCACAAGAAGGGTGAGCGTCGTAAGCGTCTCGGACTACAGATTGGTGTCGGCGCAGTCGTAGTTGCCGCCGTGGCCATCGTCGCGGGTGCCATCATGTCTGGTTCAAATAATGGTGGCGCGGTTTCAACCCCGACCAACCTAATTTTCGATGGCGGCATCAAGATCGGTGCAGGTCTTCAGGCTTACACCAACAAGTTCACCCCAACTCCAGCGCCGGTGGCTAGCGCAACCGCTTCACCGACCACACCGCCAAACATCGTGATTTACCTCGATTACCAGTGCCCAATTTGCCAGACCTTTGAGGTGCCAAACTCATCGCAGTTGAAGAGCTGGGTGAACACCGGTGCAGCCACCCTCGAGATCCACCCAATTTCATTCTTGGATGGCCGCGGCTCACCAAACGAGTATTCGAGCCGTGCCGCAAATGCCGCGATCTGTGTGGCCGAGTATGCGCCGAACAGCTTCTTTGACTTCAATGCCTTGTTGTTTGAGAACCAACCGAAGGAAGGAACCGCAGGCCCGAGCAACGATGACCTGGTTGCCGACCTTGCCAAGGTTCAGATCAACGCAACCGACAAGCTGACCAGCTGCGTCAAGAACAAGTCGTTTGGCCAGTGGATTTCGGATCACACCAGCAAGGTGCTCAGCAGCCCGATTCCTGGAACCAAGCAGACCGTTGACGGCACTCCGTACATCTTGGTTAACGGCCAGCGCTACACCTGGAAGACCGGCGAAGATCTAACCAGCCCAGCCCGCTTCGCGCAGTTCGTTCAGACAGCAGCGGCTAACAACCAGTAATTTTTAGGTACAGAAAAAGCCCCAGAGAAATCTGGGGCTTTTTACTGAGCCGACTAGGGGACTTGAACCCCTAACCCCCATATTACAAGTATGGTGCGCTGCCAATTGCGCCAAGTCGGCACGTTACCGAGGTAACACCTCAAGTCTACTAATAAGCAGGGGTTTTATTCAGCAGCGAAGGTAATGCTGACCGAATTGATGCAGTATCTGTCGCCGGTTGGGGTTTGCGGTGCATCCTCGAAAACGTGACCGAGGTGGCAACCGCAGGCGGCGCAGCGAACCTCGGTGCGGCTCATTCCGTGGGAGCGGTCTTCGATTAGCTCGACGGCATCGCCGGCTTTTGGCTCGTAAAAACTCGGCCAGCCACAGTGAGAATCAAACTTGGTCTGGCTCTTGAATAACTCTGCGCCACAGCCCTTACATGAGAAGGTGCCGACGCGACCCTCTTCGAGTAGCTCCCCGGTGTAGGCGCGTTCGGTTCCGGCTTCACGCAGTACGTGATATTCGAACTCAGAAAGTTCATCGCGCCACTGCTGCTCGCTTTTATTTACTGGATACTCCATCGAAACACCTTTCCTCTGCCTAATATTAGAGGCACTCATTTTTGCAGTGCTTGAAGGTTAAGCAGGATAGATGTCTCAGAAGTTCCCATTGGACGAATTTGATTCGGTTGCCGCACACGGTGGGCGTCATCGCGTTCGTCGCACGGCTGGAATGCGAGCCCTCGAATTTGCACGCATCCTTTTGGCAGCGGTAGTCGTTGCCGCTCTCGGCTATTTCGGCTTGAAGTTTATTGACAGCGCAAATCTGTTTACCCCGGCCTCGGCCCCGGTTGAAACCGTCTCGGTTCAAGACATCGCCAAGGGCCTTGAAATCACGGTTCTTGATTCAACTAGCACCACTGGCAAGGCCGATGGCGTGGCCAAGACCCTGGTGGATGCGGGCTTCAACGTGATCTCGGCCGGAGACTTGAGTGGAGATAGTTCGACTAGTTCTCAGGTGCCAACCACTGTCGTTTACTACTTCAATACGGGCGATAAGGCGGCCGCGGCCGTCATCGCTAAGGCTCTGGGCGCATACCCGGTGGAGCAGTCAACGGCCTACGCGGGTGCGGTTACCGTGGTCATTGGTGCTGATTTTAAGTAAATTTCGGCCATCCCGAGTTATAACTTCTCTATAACCAATAGACTTTTCTGCCGTAAACGCTTGCGCTGCACTACCCCCTAGGGGCTAGTGTTAGAGATGGTCGTAGCAGTATCCGCAGCACAAGCTCTTTTTCTATGCGACTCAGCCTGGCATATAGCCATGGTTGTCACATAGCAACAGGAGTAAAAGTAATGGCACAAGGTACCGTCAAGTGGTTTAACGCTGAAAAGGGTTTCGGCTTCATCACTCAGGATGGCGGAGCAGATGTATTCGTACACTTCTCAGCAATCCAGTCAGAG
>CANGGL010000058.1 GCA_947453465.1 Microbacteriaceae bacterium
CTTACCTGAACCGGTCTTACCGCGGCCAAGAACATCGCGGCCAGCCATGGCTGCAGGGATGGTCGAAGCCTGGATAGGGAATGGAGTCTCTGCACCCATACCGGTTAGAGCAATAAGCACCTTAGGGTGAAGGCCCATGCCCTCGAAGCTTTCGGTGGTGATTGCCTCTGATGCAACAACTGCGTCTAGACGCTCAAGAACAACATCCTCGAAGAAAGCCTTCTTGTTTGGGTTCGAGTCGCGGGCACCGCGGAAGGTTGACTCACGTGAGTCATCGCGTGCCGCACGGTCTGGACGGTTTGGGTTGCGGTCTTCAGACCATGAACCCGAGCGTGCCGGACGTTCGCCGCGCGCGGCTCCGCCGTCGCGGCCAAATGCTGGCCGGTCACCGAAGTTGCGCTTTGGGCCACGGTCATCACGTGCTGCGAAGTCGCGACGAGATTCGTTGCGGTCTTCCCATGGGCGGTTTGACATGCCATCGCGAGGTGCTCCGCCATCGCGGTTGCCGTATGAAGGGCGTTCGCCGCGCGCGGCTCCGCCGTCGCGGCCATATGTTGGCCGGTCACCGAAGTCGCGGCGTGGGCCACGGTCATCACGGTTGCCGTATGAAGGGCGGTCACCGTAGGTTGGACGGTCGCCACGAGGCGCCCCACCATCACGGTTGCCATAAGTTGGGCGGTCGCCGTAGGCCGGACGTGAGTCACGAGCTGCGCGGTCGTCTGAGTTGTAGCGTGGCTTGCGAGCAGGTGCTCCGGTGCCTTCGCCGTTGCGAGGAGTCCAGTCGCGACCATTGTCTGGGCGTCCACCGTTCATCTCGCGAGGTGAGGTGCGGCCAGCCGCTGGGCGACCGTTGCGGTCACCGTATGACGGGCGGTCGCCACGAGGCGCTCCGCCGTCGCGGTTGCCGTATGAAGGGCGGTCGCCACGAGGCGCTCCGCCATCGCGGTTGCCGTATGACGGGCGTGAGTCGCGGTCACCGTATGAAGGGCGGTCGCCACCACGTGAATCGGTGCGAGGCGCGTCACCATAGGTGCGCTTTGGGCGGTCTTCGAAGAACGCACCCTTTTCGCGTGGAGCACGCTTTGGGCCGTTTTCTACTGGTGCTCGGTGAGGAGCGCGGCCACCACGGCCGTCTTCCTTCGACTTAAAGTTGTTGCCAGCGGCACCGTTAGGCGCGCGCGACGGAGTTTTGCCAAATGTAGGCATAGTTGTGTTTCCTCTTTAATTGTGTGGCTTCGCAGGGAGTAGCTGTGTCGGCCAAATGGGCTAGTCGAACAGCGCTAAACCCACACACAAGATGTATTTCCGCAATACGGCGGAATCTCATTTAGAGGAAAAGACTGGCAGATCTCAGAGGTGGCACTTTGGTGGCCACGTGATTCAAATGATCTGCTGCAAACGACTACTGTTACGAATTCGTAACGTTCATAGACTACTTGAAGGTTGTCGTTTTGGCTAGGGGTAAACCTAAATTTATGGCGTTTGTTGCCAAAGTTGGAACTAAATCAGCCCGCGCTCTGCCAAAGCTGTCTGAAGTGCTGCGTCAGATGGCTCAACCAGGTGTGCACCGTCGGCGAAAACAATCACCGGGATGTTCTTGCGGCCAGCAATCTGCTCTGCCTGAGCGGCAAGCTCGGCGCTCTCTTCAACGTTGTTCTCAACGAAGGCAACATTGTTCTTGGTCATGAAGGCCTTTGATCGGCGGCAATCTGTGCACCAGTCGGCACCGTAATAAGTCACATCAGCCATTTGAGTCTCCTAAGTCTTGGAACACCTGCGGTGGGAGCGGTCACCGAGTCGGAATAGCTTTCCGCCTCGCTTCTGACCTACCGAAGACGATTCTTGTCTGGGATGAACAATACTTCACCGTCAAAAGTTATTCCGGTCAGGTCACGAACCACGATGTCAGCCTCGGTCGCCAGAGCGAATTCCGAGACGCCAACGACCAGACCAACGCCGGCTTCTAGCGCAGCCTGGGCACCGGCAGCGGCATCCTCGAAGACGACGCAGTCGGCAGGTTCAAAACCAAGGCGCTCTGCACCCAGCAGGTATGGGTCTGGGTGCGGTTTGCCGCGCTGAACATGGTTGGCGGTTACCAGCTGTGCCGGAATCGGCAGGCCAGCGGCGGCAAGTCGGGCACGACCGAGGTTGGTGTTGGCCGAGGTGCAGACTGTCCAGAGTGAATCAGGCATCGAGGTCAACAGCTCCACCGCTCCGGCGAGCGCAACCGTCTCGCTCGAACTGTCCTGTTCAAGTTGATTGATGCGGTTATTGGCGGCGTCGAACAAATCTGGCGAGGCAATCCAGCGACGAACCAGGTCTTCGGCGCGTTGCCCAGCGTTAGCCGGGTCGTTCCAGTTGGCGGTCGGAGCAAACTCCTCGGCCCATAACTGCCAAGCCACGAGTGAGGCACCATGTGAATCTACAAGCACGCCATCATTGTCAAAAAGCAACCCGCTGGCAAAATACTTCAAGCCTTGTCGCCATTCTCTGAACCCTTGGCAACCTTGGCGTCACTGTTGCGTGAGACCAGGGTCCAGTAGATGCCAACTACGGCTAGGCCAAGCAACACCAGAGCCGGCAACAGGTCGTTGATGAACCAGGTGAAGGTGATGGCATCGATAGTAAGTTTGTTCTCACCAATCACATTGCCGTTCAAGTCATAGCTGGGGTAGTGCTGCAGCTTGCTGACCGCATCGGCTCCATAGCTGAATGCCATGATCGAAACCACTGCTCCGAAAATGATAGACAGAACAAAGTTGAGGCCAGCAGCCCCGGCCGCCAACACGCGGCGTTCACGCTGCGGGCGAATCACGCCCTGCTTGGCCTTCGCCGCAAAGCGCGTTCCCTGAACCACACCGGCAACAACCACAACCTGAATCAGCACCCAAACCCAGACCTGCAGTGTGGTCTTGGTGACGTCATAAACAATTAGGCCAAAGATGATGGCGGCAGCCGTGGTGATAATCGGCATGGCATAACCTAAGCCCAGCGCACGCTGAGTCTCGGTGAGGCCGCGCTTGTCCTTCACGCCCTCGTTGTGCTCACCCTCGCGAAACACAAAGGCGCCAAGGATAACCAAAACCACCATGGCAGTTGCCAAGAGAATTGGCAGGTAGATGTCGAAGAAGCGGATGGCAAGATTTTGAGCGTTGCTCGAGGTGCTGCCAAAAGCACCCATGAAGTTGCCGATGGCAAAGACGGCACCGAAGGCAAGACCTAAAACAACCGATAGGGTCGCGAAGCGCTGGGCTGCACGGCCGAGAAGGTTCTCCTCGCCTAGCTGAATTCGAGCCTTGATGGCCATGCGCTGGCTCGACAGGGCCGCGAACGCAAAGCCGGCGATTGCCACTAGAAACAGATAGGTGCCGATGTGCACGTATTCGGCCGGCGGCACCGGCTGATAGCCCGAGGTTCCGTACTCGTTTTGACCCTGGACGATGCCGGCGTAGATTGCACCAACGAAAAACAACCAACCCCAGACCTCGCCAAGCAGAGGAAGCGCAATTGCCTTTTGAACTAGCGATAGTTTCTTCATGCTTTCAGCGTAATGAGTTCCCTTCATTTACAGGGCCGCCAAACGGAAAACCCGCAGCCCTGGGGCTACGGGTTCTTATCCGGAAAGGGAGGTAGTACGAAGTTTTAGTCGCCTTCGACCTTGATGGTCTGAATGGTTCCGGTGATGGTTCCAATCAGGGTGTCGCCGGTGAACTCAGCTGTCGGGGCATCCTTGACGATGCGTCCGAGACGAAGTACCACGATGCGGTCGGTGACCTCAAGCACGTGAGGCAGGGTGTGAGAAATGAAGATTACTCCCAGGCCCTTTGCCTTTGCGTTCTTGATGATGTTTAGAACCTCGCCGGCCTGACGTGCACCAAGGTGGTTGGTCGGCTCATCAAGGATGATGACCTTCTTGGCCCATGAAACGGCACGGCCGATGGCAACAGCCTGACGCTGACCACCTGAAAGCTGCGAGACTGCGCGGTTAGATGCTGGCACGGCAATGCCGACAGCCTCTAGGTCACGGTGCGCCTCGTGCTCCATCTTCTTCTTGTTCAAGAAACCAAGCTTGCCCAGGATGCCCTTCACTGTGATCTCGCGACCAAGGAAGACATTCTGAGAAACGGTTAGGTGAGGGGCAAGACCTGAGTCTTGGTAAAGGGTCTCAACACCAGACTCAAGTGCCTGGCGTGGTGATTCCCAAGAAACTTCCTTGCCCTCAAGGAAGATCTGGCCACCGTCAGGGGCGTGAGCTCCTGAAAGCACCTTAACCAGGGTTGACTTACCGGCACCGTTGTCACCAACCAGGCCAACAACTTCACCGGCGTGCAACTTGAGGCTTGCGCCATCAAGTGCAACAACAGATCCATAACGCTTCGAGGCGTTCTTGATTTCGTAAATTACTTCACGAGACATTATTTGCGTCCGTTCTTCTTCTGCAGGGTCTGAACCGCAACAGCTGCGGCGATCAAGATTGCAACGATTACCTGCTTTAGGTCAGGGCTTACCTGAACCACTGTCATGGTCAAGAGACCCGACTGAACCACGAATAGAACCAAGGTTCCAAGCGCAATTCCAACGATGCGGCCCACACCACCCATTAGCGATGCACCACCGATAACTACCGCGGCGATTGCATAAAGCTCCATGCCCATACCCGAGGTGTTTGAACCCGCACCAAGGCGTACGTATGAGTAGGCTCCAGCTAGACCAGCTAGACCGCCTGACAGCATGTAGACCTTCACGATCTGCTTCTCGACGCTAATACCGGCACCGCGGGTGGCGAATGGGTTTGAACCCAAAGAGTAGGTGTAGAGACCGAAGCGGCTCTTGTGTAGGAAGAGGCCTGCGATGGCGGTGATCACCATGGTTGCAACAACCATTGTCGAGACTGGCAACTGGAAGTCGCCAATCATCCAAGGTGCACCAAGAGCCCAGTCGTTTGGACCCTGAAGTGGCATACCCACAGAAATCATCACAGCGATACCGTTCGAAGCACCCATGGTTGCCAGGGTGGCGATGAACGGAACAATCTTTAGCTTGTTGATCAGGAAGGCGTTTAGTAGACCGACTAGAAGGCCGACCAGCAAACAAATCACTGCAATCAAAAGCACGTATGGAAGGGCAGCATCACCAGTGATGTCAGCACCCTTTTGAAGCTGCTGCACGACGAACCAGCCGGCTACAACTGAGCTGAGGCTCACGGTGGAACCGACCGAAAGGTCGATTCCACCGGTGATAACCACAAAGAGTTGACCGACAGCAAGCAGGATGTACGAACCCCACTCATCCAAGACGGTTCCGAGCAATCCCGTTTGAAGGAAGATGCCATCCGAACCCCACTGGAAGAAGGAACCTAGCACTACAAGAGTGATGAGAAGAACCACGCTTTGGTTCGAGAGAAGACTTGAGATCTTTGCTCGAAGCGGAGTCTGCTCCTTGAAGGCTGAAGCCTGCTTGCTGTCGGTCATGTTTTTACCTTTTTGTTGTTTTCATTTGATCAGGATTGCCTGATCTGGGGTGTTCTTTATGAGACCTGGTTATTACTTGGTCTTGTAGGTGTACTTAGCTAGGTCGGCAGCTGATGAGTCCATGGTTAGAGCCACGTTAGGGATAACAACAGACTTCATTGCAGGCTTGGTGCCCTTGCGGATGTTTGCAACAAGAGTCTTAACAGCTAGACGAGCCTCAGCAGCTGGGTCCTGAGCAATAAGAGCAGTGAAGACGCCCTTCTTGATTAGGTCAACGTTTGCTGGGTAAGCGTCGTAACCA
>CANGGL010000059.1 GCA_947453465.1 Microbacteriaceae bacterium
CCGAAGCGCAGCTGGTCCATCACGGCGATTGGGCGTGCGCCCATGGTCAACATGTCGCGAACGATGCCGCCGACGCCGGTTGCAGCGCCCTGGAAAGGCTCGATGTATGAAGGGTGGTTGTGTGATTCAACCTTGAAGGTAACCGCCCAGCCCTCGCCGATGTCGACCACGCCGGCGTTTTCGCCCATGCCGACCATGAGGTCTTTCTTCATCTCGTCGGTGACCTTCTCGCCGAACTGGCGAAGGTAGATCTTTGACGACTTGTATGAGCAGTGCTCAGACCACATCACCGAATACATTGCCAACTCAGATGCGGTTGGGCGGCGTCCCAGGATCTCAACGATGCGAGCGAACTCGTCGTCTTTTAGGCCAAGCTGCGCATAAGGCAGGGCCTTATCTGGGGTGACTGCTGCGTTAGCTGTGGTGTCAACGCCTGATGGCACGAACTCTGGTTTTTTCTTCTTGAAGATAGCCATGGTGATTGCCTTATTCGCTTAAGCGTTTACGAGTGAGTTAAGAACAGAGGTGAAGAACTTGAGGCCGTCAACGCCTGAGCGCATGGTGCCTGGCATGTCTGGGCCAAAACCGGCTTCAACTGCGTGTTCTGGGTGAGGCATTAGGCCAACAACGTTGCCGCGCTCGTTGCGAAGTCCCGCGATGTCGTGCATTGAGCCGTTTGGGTTTACATCCTTGTAGCGGAAGGCAATTAGGCCCTCGCCCTCGAGACGCTTCAGGGTCTCTTCGGTTGCGATGTAGCCACCCTCACCGTTCTTCAACGGGATGACGATTTCTTGGTTCAACTCAAACTGATTGGTCCAAGGGGTGTTCACATTTTCAACAACCAGGGTCTGGTCGCGGCAGATGAAGTGCTGGTTTTCGTTACGGATTAGACCACCAGGTAGGAGGTGTGACTCGACTAGAACCTGAAAACCGTTGCAAATGCCGAGCACTGGAAGGCCACCATTTGCTGCCTTCTTGATGGCATCCATAACCGGTGCCTGAGCCGCGATTGCGCCACAGCGAAGGTAGTCACCGTATGAGAAGCCGCCAGGTAGAACAACTGCGTCCACCTTGTGCAGGTTTTCATCTGCGTGCCAAAGGGCAACGGCTTCGCCGCCGGCTAGGCGAACTGCGCGCTGGGCATCGCGGTCATCCAAGGTGCCCGGAAAGGTGACAACACCAATCTTGAAAGTCATGGGTGCCGCCGCTTAGTTCTGAACGGTTACCGAGACAACGTCTTCGATAACTGCGTTGCTCAAGAAGTTTTCGCCAATCTTCTGCGCCTCAGCGAGGTCTGCGTCGGTGACCGGGCGGTCGAAGTGAAGTTCGATGCGCTTGCCGATGCGAACTGCGGTGATTTCGTTGTGGCCTGAGCGGTGAAGTGCGTTGTTGACCGACTTACCGGCTGGGTCTAGAAGAACCTCTTTAGGCATAACTTCAACGATGATTTTTGGCACAGGAACTCCTGATTTTTAGGCGGCAGGTGGGCGCGCTGGTTGCTGCGCCTTGCGGCGCACATTCGGCTTGAATTCAAGCGTCATTGGCTGGGCGAACCCTTCTATTTTAGCGGGTTTCGCGGGCGCTCGTTGGGCGGCTCGCAGTCTAAGCCTGCAGCGATGCCTCTCCAGCAGCCCAGGTGACGTATCCGCCATCGAGATTGCGCACCTTGGCGCCGTTTGCCTTCAGAATCTGGGTCGCAATGTGACCGCGCTGACCAACCTGGCAATAGACCACGACGTTCTCAAACTTCACTTCATCCAGGCGATCACGCAGTTCTTCGACCGGAATATTCAGAGTGCCCGGAATGTGCCCGTTGCCGTGCTCGCCACCTGAGCGAACATCGATCACCTGGGCGCCGCCGGCTCGAGCGGTTTCGAGCTCGTGCCACTGCAGGGTTGGCGTTGTGCCGTTGAAAACGTTGTTGCCCACATAACCGGCGATGTTGATGGCATCCTTAGCCGATCCAAACTGCGGGGCGTAGGCCAACTCGAGGTCCATCAGGTCGTCGATGGTGAGCCCGCCGTGCTGGGCGGTGGCGTGCATCGCCGTCGCGATTACGTCGATGCGCTTGTCTACGCCATCCTCGCCATTAGCCTGGGCGCCAAGAATCTTGCCGGTTTCAGGGTCAAAAAGCACCTTCAGCGAAACGCGGTGCGCACCTGGGTAATAACCGGCGTGACTGTTTGGGTGAATGTGAATTACCTGGTGCTTGATGCCAGCCTTGACGGCCGCGCGCTCGCTGAGACCGGTGATGCCGACGGCGAAACCGAAAGCACCAAGGATGACTGTGCCAACCGCCGCGTGAGCTCGAACTTCGCGCCCGGCGATTACATCGGCTACCAGGCGGCCGTGACGGTTTGCCAAGTTTGCCAGTGGAATCAGTGCCTGCTCACCAGTTAGCGCGCCGTTCTTTTCGACGGCATCACCAGCTGCCAAAATGTCTGGGTCGCTGGTGCGCTGCATGTCGTCAACCCAAAGGCCGCCGGTCACGCCAATCTTCAGTCCGGCCTCACGAGCGAGTGCGTTGTCTGGGTCGACACCGGCTGCTGTGAAGACGAGGCCGGCTTCGATCTTGCGACCATCGGTGAGGACCACATGGGTGTCGGTGATGTGGTCGGCGTGACTGTTTAGCTCGATGCGCACCCCGTGCTTTTCGAGGCGCTCGTGCAGCGGCTGAACCATCTCGGGGTCAAACTGGCCAAGAATGCTGCTGCTGCGCTGAATAATGGTCACCGGGATACCCATGTGACGGATGTTTTCTGCCAACTCAATGCCGATAAACCCGGCGCCCAGGATGGCAACGGTCTTGCTTGCGGCACCGTTCGCCGACCCGTTCGCGTCGAGCGCATTCAGGGCATCCTTGACCGCATCGGCGTCGGTTACATTGCGCAACCACATCGCGCGTTCGATGCCCGGGATGTCTAGGTGGCGAGGTCGGGCGCCGGTAGAAATTACGAGCTTGTCATAGTTGTCTTCGAAGGTCTCGCCGGTGGCAAGGTTCTGAACCGTGACGGTCTTGGCAGCGCGGTCGATCGAGATGACCTTTGACTGAACCTTGGCCTCGATTCGGAACCGATTCCAGAGTGCGGTCGGGGTCTGCAGCAATAGGGCATCGCGCTTTGAGATGACATCGCTGACGAAATAAGGAAGACCACAGTTTGCATAACTGACGTGCTCACTCATCTCATAGACCGTTATATCAGCGGTTTCGTCGAGACGGCGCAAGCGGGCCGCGGCTGACATTCCTCCGGCGACTCCTCCGATGATTACTACCTTCATGTGGTCCTCAAGTCTGCTGGTTGCGATTCGTGTGAATGGGGTGTGGCGAGTGCTTGGCGCCTGCGAGTCTGGGTCGACTTAGGCCAAACTCATGAAGGCTTTTTCGAGAGCCTTGCGTTGTGGGTCGCCATCCTCGGCGGTGGCGCAGGCCTTCATCCCTGAAGAAATGATGGTGAAGCCGGCACGGCTAAGTGCGGTGCTGGCGGCTGAAAGTTGGTTTAGAAGTTCGGTGCAATCGCGGCCTTCGTCAATCATCTTGATGATGCCACCGATTTGACCCTGAACGCGGGCGAGGCGGTCGCGCGCCGCCTTTAGTTCTGACTGGTCGAGTTGCATGAGGGCTCCTGTGTGTTGGCTGTGTGTTTCAAAAGTTCGCGATTGCTATTTGCAATTTGAACTATTTATAGCATACCCTAGGGGGTATACGAAAGGACAGTCGATTGTCTAAATTTTTCAAGGTTCTTACCGGTGCGCTGATTGCGCTTTTTGCGGTCTCAACGCTGACCGCTTGCTCAACTTCAAATTCCATCGACATGAAAACAATCGCAGCAGTGATTGATGTTCGCACGCCAGAAGAAGTGGCCACCGGTCACCTTCACGGTTCAATCAACATCAACATCGAGGGCGCCGACTTCGAGACTCAGATGAACGCACTAGACAAGACCAAGAACTACGTTGTCTACTGCCGCTCGGGTCACCGCGCCGGGTTGGCCATCGACTGGATGAAAAACAACGGCTTCACCGGGACCCTAATCAATGCTGGCTCGGTTGCTGACGCCGCCGTTGCCACCGGAATGATCATTCAATAACTTCAACCGCAAGAGTTTCACCAACCTCAACCAAAGGAATCAATATGTGTCAGAGAACCACCTGCCGCAAGTGTGGCAAAGCATCATGGTCTGGCTGCGGTCAGCACGTCAACGAAGTCATGCGAGGCATCCCAAAGTCACAGCAGTGTGCCGGCCACGCAAACGACCCGAAGGAGCCCGGCTTCTTCGCGCGACTATTTGGCAAGAAGAAGTAAGGAAGAAACATGTGCTCACCAGCTCTATGCCCTGAATGCAGCAAGGTCACCTGGACTGGCTGCGGCCAGCACATCGAAGAGGCGCTAGAGGGCGTCTCGGCCGAACAGCGTTGCACCTGCAACGACTAGTTCTTGCTTCGGAAATACCTCATGTACATACTTGTGTACATGAGGTATTTTTCTGTCGCCGAGGCCCGCGCCAATTTGGCTAGCCTGCTGGAACTATCCACAACTCGAGAAGAACAAGTGGTTATCACCAAAAACGGTGAACCCGTGGCTGTGATGTTGAGCATCGATGAGTATGAGTCCATGAACGAAACCATCGATGTTTTATCTGATTCAGAGACTTACGCTGCCCTCATGGATTATCTGAAAGATCCAAATCAAAAGACATATACGACCGAAGAAATACTCGCGGATTTGGAGGCCAGGCGAGTGCGAGAGGCATCGGAACTCGAAGAGATCCAAGCCAAAATACACTCGGACAGTAAGTAATTGCCGCGTTACGAAGTTGAGTGGGGGCCTGCAGCCCGGCGGGCTTTGAACCACATTCTGCCCGAGAAAATAGCCACCGCGGTTGTTGAATACGTCACGCATCGACTCAGTGAGAACCCTCAGCGCCTTGGAAAAAAATTGTCGCGTGAATATGGAGAATTTTACTCAGCTCGCATCAGTGATTACCGCATCATTTATGAGATTCAGAATCAAAAACTTGTAATTCTCGTGGCGGACGTCAGGCACCGTTCAGTGGCCTACGCAGCTCACGGAAAACAATTCAAGAAGCCAAGACAAGGGTCGACTCCGAACGAAACCTGACACGGCGTCAGGTTTCAAAAAAATACCCGAGTTAGTTTTGCCACATGCAAAAAATATTCGGTGGGTTAATCGCGCTCGCCCTAATTCTGATGGTGCCCTCACCGGTGGTGGCCGCATCCGCAGCGCCGGAATCCGCAACTTCTAATGCGGCAACCGGGCCGACCGGCCAGGTGCTAAAGGTCGACGCATCCAAAAATGTCGATGACATGCAGAAGCTCACGGTCACCGGCCGCGGCTATGACCTCAAGACTGGAATCTACGTGACCTTTTGCGTCATCCCCCCAAAGGGAAAACGCCCGGAGCTGTGTGGCCCGTTTGATGTGACCGGCCAAAACAACCAGGCTGTCTGGGTCTCTTCAAACCCGCCAATTTATGCAATCACTCTGGTGAAGCCATTCGACACCACCTCGCAAAAAGTAACCGCCAAGGTCAAGGGAAAGGCGGTGACTAAAGCCGTCAGTACCGGCAGCTTCAAGGTGCAGGTGCCAGCCACCCGAATGATTGGCAACAACGACTGCAAGGTCGTGAAGTGTGCGATTTTGACGC
>CANGGL010000060.1 GCA_947453465.1 Microbacteriaceae bacterium
CCCATTGAGTGAATCAGGCTGCAGCAAGAGCATAGCTCCGGCCGCATTTGCACCATTAGAAAAGCCAACGGCGTAAACATTATTGGCATCGAAGCCGTATTCCCCCGAGGCAGCCCAAACAAACTCAGCCAACTCGGCAGAATTCTTGACGATGTCACTCTCTACGAAGGTTCCGTCATCGTTGCGCATAAAAAATCGATTTGCACCATCGACGCGAACAAGACCGCGAGGAGAAAGGAGATTGGCGGATGGATCTAACAACTTCCCCAGAGACAGCAAGTCATGCTCATCGGCACCCGAACCATGCAGAAGCAGCAGCGTGCGCGCAGTTGCCGAATCTGCCGCTGGGCGCCAAACATGTGGACGACTTGTGTCGTTGGGGTTAACGGCCATTAGACAACCTCAAACGAACGCTTGGCCAAGCCCATGAAGTACCCGTCGATTTTCGTTTGAGCGATAGCCTCGGGTGAACTTGCCGCTCCGAGCGCAATAAACAACGGCGTAAAGTGTTCCACGGTCGGGTGCGCGTATGGCATTCCGGGTGCTGTGTTTTTATAATCAATCAACGTCTCGATGTCACCCTTAGCCAAAGCTTCAGCAGCCCAATGGTCAAAATCGGATGACCATCCAGGCGCCGCCGCCTCAGGCCGCCAGTCTCGAATGTAAGGCAAGCCATGGGTCATGAAACCGGAACCGATGACCAGAACGCCCTCATCGCGAAGCGTGCGCAAACGAGCACCAATCTCCAGCAACTTAACCGGGTCATTGGTTGGCATGGAAAGTTGAAGAACAGGGATATCGGCGTCTGGGTACATTACTCGAAGAGGAACCCAGGCACCGTGATCTAACCCTCGAGAGGCATGCTGATGCAGCGGCTCATTGTCTGGCATCAACTTGGCCACAAGCTCACCCAACCAACTTGCATCAGGCGTGCCGTACTTCATGTTGTAGAACTTAGGGTCGAACCCACCAAAGTCATAAATCAGAGGCGTGTTTGCACCGGTAGCAGAAATTGAGATTGGCGCGCTCTCCCAGTGAGCAGAAACGATGAGAATCGCCTTGGGCTTTGGCATGCTGGCCGACCAAGCGGCAAGTTCAGACATCCATAGTTCATCATCGAGCAACATGGGTGCGCCGTGGGAGAGGTAAATGGCAGGAAGGGAAATTTCATTCATGAGTTAAGTAAACACCCTCTTGACAAGAAATCTTCCCACCTTGAAAAACTTATTCGGCTTTGGCTACAAATTCATCCAAGACTTGCTGAGTCGCCGAACAACCAGAACGGGATACGCCGGCATCCATGTAGTCGATCAGTTGATCAAGGGTGCGGACGCCACCGGATGACTTAACCTTCAGGCGGTCCCCCACCGTCGCCTTCATCAGCTTGACGTTGTGAAGTGTTGCACCCTCAGATGCAAAGCCGGTTGAGGTCTTTACATAGTCAGCGCCGGCCAACTCAGTCAGCTCGCAAGCTTTGATGATTTGCTCATCATTCAAAAATGCTGTCTCGAAAATAACTTTGACCGAAGCACCTGCGGCATGAGCTACTTCAACAACGCCACGGATGTCCTGCTCTACGAAGGCGTAATCACCCGAGAGCAAGGCCGAAACGTTGATAACCATATCGATTTCTACCGCGCCATTTTTGACAGCATCAGCGGTTTCGAATGCCTTGGTAGCCGAGGTGGTTGAACCATGCGGGAAGCCGATTACGGTGCAAACATTCACCGTGCTGCCAGCAAGGGCCTTGGCGGCTGCAGGCACATCCATTGGACGAATGCAGTAGGAAGCGGTGTTGTACTTCAGCGCCAACGCTGCGCCAGCCTCGACGTCTGAATAAGTGAAGTCTGGCTTCAAGATTGAGTGGTCAATGGTCTTAGCGACCTGTTCCAGGGTATATCCGCGGTATGTCTTGCTCATAAGTTCAGTCTATGTCGGAGGTAGATTGGAAACGTGCGTGTAACGGTCAAAGTAAAACCCGGATCCAGAAAGGGCCCCCTAGTGGAGGTCTCCGAGGACGGGTCACTTACCGCGTATCTTCAGCAACGAGCGGTCGATGGCGCCGCCAATGACGGGCTGATCGAACTCTTGGCTAAGCACTACGGGGTTTCCAAATCAAAAGTAGCCATCGAAGCCGGCTTTACCTCGCGAATCAAAAGAGTGGCAGTTGAACTCTAACTAGTCGCGAGATTCGCAACGTCACCCGGAAAAGTAAAAAAATCCCCGCCGAAGCGAGGATTTCCTTATTTTGTGGACCCGAGGGGATTTGAACCCCTGACCCCCTGCATGCCATGCAGGTGCGCTACCAGCTGCGCCACGGGCCCGATGTCGCCGAAGCAACTTGTAAAAGTTTACAACAAAAAAACTATGGGTTAACTACATCTAGCTTGACGACCGGCTGGTCGCTGTAAAGGCGCTCAAGAGAGTAGTACATACGGTCTTCCTCGTGCATTACGTGGCAGATAACGTCACCGAAATCTAGAAGAATCCAACGACCGGTGGTTTTTCCCTCACGGTGTAGAAGCTTGTAGCCGTTCTCCAACATCTTTTCCTCGATGCCATCGGCGATTGCCGCTACCTGACGCTCGGTACGGCCAGAGGCCAGCAAGAAAATATCGGTGAGAGGCATGACCGCGGTCACATCTAGTGCGACAAGATTTTCTGCCAACTTGTCGGCGGCCGCGTTCGCGGCGATGTTTGTTACCTGAATTGCTTTAGCGGTTGCAGTCACGAGATCCTTATTTTTACTTGAAGATACCAAGCATATACGCTGCGGCACCGGCACCAGCCAAAACAAGAAGAATCACAGTTAACACGAGACCGACTCGGGGCCTGCGAGCCGCAGGATTCACCGCCAGGCTATGGAAAAAATCGGTGGCTGGAATAGGCGCCTCAACCATTGGCAAAGCACGTGGCTCGACGGTAGGGAGCGCTGCAGGTGCATTGACCAAGTTAATACTCGAAGTGATCGGCTCCTCGGTTTCGGCCATAACTTCGTCATAGACGCGCTCCACGGGTTCTGAGGACATAACCTGCGCAAGAGCGCCCGTCTGAGGGTCCAGCAAGCCGTCCCGCTCCATTTCACGGATGCGCTTTCGGGTTAGCATTTCGGCAACCGGTGCGATGTCGTGAGATTCGAGGGCAGGTTCGGAATGTGCAACGCCATTGGCGACAGGAAGATTAATCTGCCCAGTAGGTAAGTCGAAGACCTGCTCAGGCTTTGCGACTAAACCCATGCGTTCGGCCTCGCGCAATTCGCGGCGGCTTTGAAACTCTGTCACTTGACTCCCCCAAAAGATTCAGATTCTGGCCCAACAGATTCAGACTTCGACCCATAGAGGCCGTGTTTGGCGATGAACTGGACTATCCCATCGGGAACGAGGTACCAAATTGGCTTACCTTCGGCAACCCTCTTGCGGATGTCAGTCGAAGAGATGGCCAGAGCCGGGATTTCAATAACCTGAATGGCGCCCTCGGGAGCCTCAGGGAGGTCAAGAGCGTGGCCAGGCCTAGTGACCGCGACAAACTTTGCGAGCCCCCACAAATCGCTGGCATCTTTCCAACCGGCAATTGAGGTAACGGCATCTGCGCCGGTGATGAAAAATAAGTCTGCAGTAGGGAATCGAGCGGCTAGATCACGCAGGGTGTCCACCGTGTAAGTTGGCCCGGCGCGATCGATGTCAACCGTGCTCACTTTAAATCGCGGGTTTGCAGCAGTGGCAATCTCTGCCATCAGGTAACGATCAGAAGTTGGTGTTACACCGGCTTTCTGCCAGGGTTGTCCGGTAGGAACGAACAGAACCTCGTCCAGTCGGAGAGACGCAGCAACTTCGCTTGCGGCCACCAAGTGACCGTTGTGAATCGGGTCAAACGTGCCACCCATCACACCTAGGCGGAGTCTGCTCATGAGAACCTAACTAGTGCGTTGACTAGTGGTGCGAGTTGTTGCTCGACTTGTGGTCGTGACGGTTAGCAACATCGCGGTAAGAGAAAGTGACTAGGCCAAGAAGAATAAACGTCGAGATGGCGATGATGCCGAAAACGAATGAAGGGAAAGGAAGCTGCACTCCGGCTTCTTGTGCCGCTGAGACGATGGTCGAGATCATTTTTTCTCCTAAAAACTTAAGTAAAGAATAACGCAGTTAGAGCGGAAACTAGGCGCGGACTTGCCCGTTGCCGCGAACAAGCCACTTAGTGCTGGTCAATTCGAGCAAGCCCATTGGGCCACGGGCGTGAAGCTTCTGTGTCGAGATGCCCACCTCGGCACCAAATCCGAATTCCCCACCGTCGGTGAATCGGGTCGAGGCATTCACCATCACAGTTGAAGAATCCACCTCGTTCAAGAAACGTTCTGCGTTCTCGACGCTCTCGGTGATGATTGATTCGGTGTGCTTGGTTGAATACCTGGCGATGTGATCCAGCGCCTCATCGAGACTCCTAACCACCTTCACAGAAATGTCTAGGTCGTGATACTCGGTTGCCCAGCTCTCATCAGTTGCTGGCACAGCAGCAAAGAAATTGTCCTGGGTGGCTTGGTCACCGTGAATAGTTACGCCGGATTCGGCAAGGCGGTCAAGGACGGCAGGGAGCACGCGCTCTACGGCGTTCTCATGAATCAGAAGAGTTTCTACAGCGTTGCAGACACTTGGGCGTTGCACCTTAGCGTTGTGAGCGATTTCAACGGCCCAGTCGAGGCGGGCAGTCTCGTCGATAAAGATGTGCACGACGCCATCACCGGTTTGAATCACAGGTACTTTGGCTTCCTGGATAACCTGCTGAATGAGACCAGCGCCGCCTCGTGGAATTAGGACATCGATTAAGCCAACTGCCTTCATCATCTCCACACCACCCTCGCGACCAAACTCATCGACGGTCTGAACTGCATCGGAGTCGATTCCAGCCAAAGCCAATGCATCTTGAACAAGTTGCACGAGAACCGCATTGGTCTTCTCGGCGGCACTACCGCCACGCAAAACCACTGCGTTTCCACTCTTGATTGCCAAAACAGCGATGTCGATGGTGACATTTGGACGAGCCTCATAAATCACGCCGATAACACCGAGTGGTACTCGAACCTGAGTCAACTTCAGGGCGTTTGGCAACGCCATGCCTCGGATTACGTCGCCGATTGGGTCAGCGAGGCCGACAATTTTGAGGGCAGCATCTGCGATTGCCTGGATGCGCTGCACGTCTAGACGTAGGCGATCCTGGAGACTTTCGGTCATGTTGTTCTTGATGCCATTCGCGATGTCAACATCGTTAGCAGCAATAATCTCGGTGGCACGCACCGGCAGTAAGGCCGCGATGTGCTCAAGTGCTGCGTTCTTTTGGGCTGTGCTCGCCTGGGCGAGGGCCTTTGATGCAGCTTTTGCGAGTGAAATTTTTTCGATTGCAGTTGCCATCTTTACAGCCTATTCCGACTCAAACCAGGTGCCGACAGATTCTCCAGCGAGTGCTGCAGCAACGTTGTCGGTGCTGGTCAGCAAGACACTA
>CANGGL010000061.1 GCA_947453465.1 Microbacteriaceae bacterium
CAAATCAGCAACAGTGGGCGGGTCAACGTCTAGGACTCCCAGCCGCCGGTCCGGGCAGCCTAGCAAAAGTCGGTCGACGCGTTTCTGCGCTTTTCATCGATTGGGGTCTAGCGCTATTGATATCGCAGGCCTTTGCTTCGGGGAATTCGACGACTACATTGATTGTTTTTGGACTTGAGCAGTGGCTCTTGATCGCGACCTTGGGCTACAGCGTAGGCCACAGGATCATGAACCTTCAGGTTCGGAGACTTGAAGGTGGCTACGTGGGTTTTTGGCGCGCGCTAGTTCGCGTGGGTTTGATTCTTCTCGTCATCCCGGCAACGATTTGGGATGCAGATAATCGAGGGCTTCACGACAAAGCAGCCGGAACGGTACTAGTCATCCGAAAGTAAAAAAATGGCCACCGAATCGAAATCCGGCGGCCATTCACGAGAAATTTAGCGACGTTGTGCTCGAGCTCGCTTCGGATCGATTCCCTTTGGAATAGGCATCGCGGTAACCAAAGCAGAGAGGCGCTTATCGATGGCGCCAACCTCGTTGCGAGTCAAGGTGCGCTTGAACTTTAGCAGCGTAGGAGCAAGCTTGATCAGCTTGGTTCCGTCGGCATCTTGAGTAACCCAAACAAACTTAACCTCGACACCTGGAATGGCGCGCTGGACCTTGCGTCGTTCATCTTCAAGCATCGGCTGAACGCGGGTTCGCACTCCCTCGCCAATTAAGACAACGCCAGACGGGCCAATTGCTCGATAGACAGCATCCTGATTGCGATTTACCGCAATAGGAACCTCGCTGCCGCGCCAGCCACGCTTTAGTGCCGAACGCAAAACCGCGCTCACCGCACCTGGTTGGCCTTCTATCTGTGCATAGGCCGCGTGTTCTGCCTTGCGAGAGAGAACAATCATTCCGCTCAGAACACCCAATAGTGTGCCCGTGATGATCCAGACAACGAACCCCAGGGTGGTTGCCCCGCCGAGTGTGGCGCCGGTGATTGCGCCGAGAGCGATGCCGGCTGCAAGCGCACCCAAAGACCACCAAAGTGCCGATTTATCGGCGGCAATGGTCATCTTGTAAATTTTCAACAACTGCGCGAAGCGCCCTGGTTCTTTGTTCGATTTAGCCATTGGATAAGCCTAACCGCTGACTGCCTGGCTGAAGCCATCCTTGGCGGCTGCGTCAGCAAGGTGTTGCAGGTGCGCCGGAATGGCCAGACCCTTTTTCTGCATCGAGGTAGCCCACAGGCGACCAGCGCGGTAGGAGCTCCTCACTAGAGGACCGCTGAGCACGCCAAGAAATCCGATTCCTTCGGCCTCTTGCTTCATTTCTACGAACTCCTCGGGCTTTACCCAACGAGTTACCGGGTGATGCTTAGGAGTTGGGCGAAGATACTGGGTGATGGTGAGTATGTCGGTTCCGGCATTGAATAGATCCTTCATTGCCTGAGTGATTTCTTCACGAGTTTCGCCCATGCCGAGAATCAGGTTTGACTTCGTCACCAATCCATAGTTTCGAGCCTGGGTGAGGACGTCTAGGGAGCGCTCGTATGTGAAAGCAGGTCGAATTTCCTTGAAGATTCTTGGGACGGTCTCGACGTTGTGTGCGAAAACTTCGGGAGCGGCCTCGAATACCTTACCCAGCAGCTCTGGGTTTCCCGAGAAATCAGGAACCAGGATTTCGACACCCGTTCCTGGTGACTGTGTGTGAATCTGACGGATGGTCTCGGCGTAAAGCCAGGCACCTTCATCGGGTAGATCATCGCGGGCCACACCAGTGACGGTTGCGTATCTAAGTTCCATCTGTTTTACAGAGTCGCCAACTCGTCTCGGCTCATCCGGGTCGAAGTTGTCTGGCTTACCGGTGTCAATCTGGCAGAAGTCGCAACGACGGGTGCACTGTGAGCCACCAATCAGGAACGTCGCTTCACGGTCTTCCCAGCATTCAAAGATGTTGGGGCAGCCAGCCTCCTGGCAAACGGTGTGCAGATTCTCGCCCTTGACCAGCTTCTGAAGAGCCTGGTATTCGGGGCCCATCTTGGCGGTGGTCTTGATCCAACTTGGCTTCTTCTCAATCGGGACGGCGCTGTTACGTGCCTCGATTCGCAGAAGTTTACGTTCTGGCTTGGCTTGAATGTCGGTCATAGATTTACTTTGCCAATCTCTTTCAGATGTTTCTTCACAACTTCGGCCGCCATAGTTGGCGTAATCTCTCGGCCTAGAAGTATTGAAAGTGTGCTCACCGTTGCATCACGAATGCCGCAGGCGATTATTGTTTCATAAGGCTCAAGTGAGTTGTTGCAGTTGAGCGCAAAGCCGTGCATCGTGGTGTGGTCGGCAACCCGAATGCCAATCGCCGCTACTTTAACGTGTGTGCCGTCAAGTGGAGCCCAGACTCCGCTTCGGCCCTCAACACGCTCTGTCAATAGACCAAGTTCGGCAATGGAGTCAATTAGCACCTGTTCCAGCCATCGAACGTAGCCAACCACGTCAATTGGTCGGGGGAGTTGCATGATTGGGTACCCAATGAGCTGACCGGGGCCGTGCCAGGTGATTTTTCCACCACGGTCAACGTCAATGACCGGTGTTCCGTCTGAAGGGCGTTCGCTGTCTTCGGTGCGCTTGCCAGCCGTGTAAACCGGCTCGTGCTCGAGCAGGATAACGGTGTCTTTTCGAGCCCCGGATGCAACCTCAGAGTGAATCGCTCGCTGAAACTCCCAGGCTTTGTCATAGTCGACAAAGTCAGGCGCCAAACCGGCTGTTAGGAACTCGGGCATACGTCAATCTTAAGTCGTTTTGCACCTGGTTTAGTGCTCTAAGTTCTTTCAACAGATTGAGTAGGAAAGCTATTCCGGCGGTGTCCGGCTTGCAGGCTATGAACATGTCAGCACAGAAATTTCGTCCTGAAATAGCCAGGAATCGCTTCACCAGTAACTGGGTCCTAGCTAGCAAAGGTGTCGACGTGAACATCACGCTGCAGAGTCCTGCCCGGCTTGGGCGTTTCAAGTTGATTACGGTAGCAGTACTTGCAGTCGTTTTGTCGTTGCTTAGCTATTCGATCTTTAGCGAGCGGGTCGAGCAAAAAATTACTCATCGCGGTCAGGCCTCTAATCCCACTGCCAAAACTCGACCCACTGCAGCCGACAGCGATCAACCGGAGATTTGCGTTGACGGCCCTTCAGGGCAGGATTTAGACCGCCTTGGCCCGAACAGTAGGCCCGATGGCTTCGATCAAGTGAGTCGCGTCAACCTGGGTGGCACGATATTTATCGAACTTCGTTGCCAAGACTCTTCTGCACATCTGAACGCATTTAGAGTTACCTGGTCAGCGACTAAACAGGGATGGCGGGTAATAAAAATCTCCCGACCGGCCGGAGGCCAATCGGGAGACTCTCAATTGAAACTAGAGACCCAGTAGCGAGTCGAAGTTTGCCTCTTCTAGTCGAGTTTTCACGTCCACCAAGAAGCGGCTAGCATCTGCACCATCGACTAGACGGTGGTCGTATGAAAGAGCCAAGTAAACCATGCTGCGGATCGAGATTGCATCCTGCCCGTTGGCGTCCTGTACGACTACGGGGCGCTTGCTGACTACACCCGTACCGAGGATCGCGACCTGAGGCAGGAAGACCACCGGAGTGTCGAATAGTGCACCGCGTGAGCCGGTGTTGGTCAAGGTGAATGTTCCGCCACCGAGCTCGTCTGGCTTTAGCTGGTTCGCGCGGGTGCGAGCAGCCTTGTCGGCAATCTGCTGTGCGATCTCCATGATGGTCAGCGTTGCAGCATCGCGGATGACCGGAGTCAGAAGACCCTTTTCGGTGTCAACGGCAAACGAAATGTTCTCGCTGGCGTGGTAAACAATGTTCTCGCCATCGATTGAGGCGTTTAGCTTTGGGTGCACGCGAAGTGCTTCCGCTGCTGCGAGCGTAAAGAACGGCATGAAGTTCAACTTGCCACCAGACTTAGCCACGAATGCAGCCTGAACCTTCTGGCGAAGCTGAGCGATCTTTGTAACGTCAACCTCAACAACAGTGGTCAGCTGAGCGGTTGAAACCATAGATGCAACTGCACGTTCTGCGAGAACCTTGCGTAGGCGTGACATCGGCTCGGTAGTGCCTCGCAGTGGTGATGCGGCTCCCGGTACGTAGGCGGCTGCCGGTGCGCCGGTTGAAACGGCAGGTGCTGCTGAGGCGCTGAGTACGTCATCCTTGCGGATACGCCCACCAACTCCGGTGCCAGCAACCTGTGAAAGGTCGATGCCTGATTCCTGAGCCAGCTTGCGCACAAGAGGTGTTACATAGCCGGCATCGCTTACTGAGGCTTGGGCCTGAGCTGCAGGAGCGGTGACGACTGGAACTGCCACAACAGGAGCAGCAATAACCGGAGCTGCCACAACAGGAGCAGCAATAACCGGAGCTGCCACAACCGGGGCAACGTACGCTGGGGCGGCAGGCGGTGTGTAAACCGGCGCCGCAACGATTGGCGCAGCTACTGGAGCTGCAATCGTAGGTTCGGCTACAACTTGTGCAACCTCAGCTACCGGGGCAGACGGGGCAGCGGCGGCTCCTGAGCCGTCACCGATCACGACTAGAACGGCACCGACCTGAACGGTCTCGTCTTCCTGAACCAGAATCTGCTCGATAACTCCGGCTACCGGAGATGGAATCTCGGTATCAACCTTGTCGGTCGAGACTTCAACTAATGGCTCGTCAACAGCAACGCTGTCTCCAACCTTCTTCAACCAACGGGTGACAGTTCCTTCGGTGACGCTTTCGCCGAGGGCTGGAAGTACTACTGATTCGCTCATTATTTGCTCCTTGTGGGACTTTCTAATTCTTAGGCGTGTGCGTGAAGTGGCTTGCCAGCAAGAGCTAGGTGCGCTTCGCCGATGGCTTCGTTCATGGTTGGGTGGGCGTGGATAAGTGAAGCTACGTCCTCTGGATAAGCTTCCCAGTTCACGATTAGCTGCGCTTCACCGATCTGCTCTCCAACGCGTGAGCCGATCATGTGCACACCGATGACTGGTCCGTTGTTCTGTCGAATCAACTTGATGAAGCCGGCGGTGCCAAGGATCTGGCTCTTTCCGTTACCGCCGAGGTTGTACTCATACGTTGAAATGTTGTCTGCACCGAACTTCTCGGTTGCCTGTGCAGTGGTAAGACCAACAGATGCGATTTCTGGCTCACAGTAGGTGACCTTCGGGATGCCCGACTCGTCGATAACTGCCGGCTTTAGACCGGCAATCTCTTCGGCGATGAAGATGCCCTGCTGGAAGCCGCGGTGAGCTAGCTGAAGCCCTGGGACGATGTCGCCAGCGGCGTAGACACCCGGCAGGTTGGTCTGCAGGCGGTCGTTGGTTAGTACCCAGCCGCGCTCCATGGCGATGCCTTGTTCCTCGTAACCTAGGCCAGCGGTGTTTGGGCCGCGACCTACAGCGACAAGC
>CANGGL010000062.1 GCA_947453465.1 Microbacteriaceae bacterium
GGGGACTTTTTGTTTCTGAAATGGTTACTTCGCGCGCTCTAGTTGAGCGCTCGGAGGAGTCATTGCGCCTGGTCGGACACCATCCTTCTGAAGAGATTCGCTCTGTTCAGCTCTATGGTGTCGACCCGAAGACCATTGCTGACGCCGTCACCATGTTGGTTGCCGAAGACCGTGCCGATCACATCGACCTCAACTTTGGCTGCCCGGTGCCAAAGGTGACTCGTAAGGGTGGCGGCGCCGCCCTGCCTTGGAAGCAGGATCTCTTTTCTTCGATTGTTCAAGCTGCCGTGAAGGCTGCCGGAGACATTCCTCTCACTGTGAAGATGCGCAAGGGCATCGATGACACTCACCTCACGTATCTTGACGCGGGCAAAGCGGCTCGCGATGCTGGTGTGACCGCAGTTGCGCTGCACGGCAGAACAGCTTCGGAATACTATTCGGGGCAAGCTGACTGGCGCGCAATCGCAACTCTGCGAGAGGCGCTGCCTGATGTGCAGGTGCTTGGTAACGGAGACATTTGGTCGGCTGGTGACGCCATTCGAATGATGCGTGAGACCGGCGTTGACGGGGTAGTTGTTGGCCGAGGCTGTCTTGGCCGCCCATGGCTCTTCGGTGACCTCCAGGCCGCTTTTGACGAGTACCAGCGAGACCCGAACTCTAATGCCGCCATCGCTCCGATTCAGCCGAATCTTGGAGAGGTTGCCGACGCCTTTAAGCGCCACGGTGAATTGCTGGTTGAATTCTTCGAGGATGAAGCCAAGGCTTGCCGCGACATTCGCAAGCATGTCGCTTGGTACTTCAAGGGATATCCAGTTGGTGGCGAATTCCGCGCTTCTCTGGCGCAGGTTGAATCGTTGACCCACATGGATGAGATCCTTGGCACGCTTGATCGCGCCCAGCCATACCCGGGTGAGGAAGCCGAGGGTCCTCGCGGCCGACTCGGCGGAGCCAAGCAGACTGCTCTCCCTGAAAATTGGCTGGAGTCACGCGAATTGGTTGGGGATCAGCGCAAGATGTTGCAAGAGGCAGAACTATCTGTCTCAGGGGGCTAAATGGAAAACAGAGATTCTTTCGAAACCGGCTACAGCGATTTTGACCGCGAGCGGTTTCTTCCCGAAGAACGTTCTGCTGGTGCCCGCCGTGGTGAGTTCGCGCGTGACCGTGCGCGCGTGGTTCATTCATCCGCGCTAAGGCGCCTAGGTGCAAAAACTCAGGTTCTGTCGCCTTCGGGTGGAGATTTCGCCCGCACCAGACTGACCCATTCTCTCGAGGTTGCTCAGATTGGTCGAGAAATGGCCATCGATCTGGGTTTGAATGCCGACATGGTGGACATGGCTTGCCTAGCTCACGACCTCGGGCACCCTCCATTCGGTCATAATGGCGAGCGCGCACTCGATGCCTGGGCCGCCGACTTTGGCGGATTCGAGGGCAATGCTCAGACACTGCGTCTTCTGACTCGAATCGAACCAAAGGTGATTACCGAGGATGATCGTTCATACGGGGTAAATCTAACTCGAGCAAGTCTCGATGCAACCTGCAAGTATCCATGGCGTCGTGAAAATGCAATATCTGAGCAGGGAGCAGACCGCTCAACTAAATTCGGCGCGTATGAGGATGACCTCGAAGTCTTTGAATGGCTAAGAGTTGGTGCACCGGCTAATCAGAAGAGCGTTGAAGCTCAGGTGATGGATTTTGCTGATGACGTTGCTTATTCTGTCCATGACTTCGAGGACGCCATCGTTTCAAAATTCATCGATGTTCGTGTGCTCGCCGATCAGTCAAACGATGGCGACCTGCTCGAGAAGATCAGCACCTGGAATGGGGGAGCTATTTCAATTGCTGACCTAACCGAGGCGCTGGCCCGATTGAGAGCAAATCACTATTGGTTGACCAGCTTCGACCATTCACCGTCCGGGTTAGCGACCCTTAAGAACCTGACTTCCTCGCTCATCGGCTCGCTGGTGAGTAGAACCGTGGATGCAATCGCAGACACCTCACCGCTGGCTTCGATCACTCGATTCGGTTCCTCATTGACAGCACCCGCGGCGGTCGCCGCTGAGATTTCAGTGCTTAAAGGCATTGTGTCCGCATTCCTGATGTCCGCCGAATCGAGGCGCCCATTTTATGAGTGGCAACGTAACCTTCTCACTGAATTGGCCGATGCACTGTTGGCTTCGAATGGTCAAAACCTAGATTCGTACAGCGCACAGGCCTGGTCAGCAGCACGTAATGATGCGCAGCAACACCGTGTGATTGTGGACCAGATTGCCTGCCTAACCGACCAGAGCGCCTTGACGCTGCATCACCGACTGGTCACACCCAAGGCAATCTAGGATTAGTGGCATGGCAGGCAAAATCAGAGCACGCGACATCGAGGAAGTGAAAACTCGAGTAAATATCGCTGATGTCATCGGTGAGTATGTTGCTTTGCGCCCTGCATCTGCCGGCTCCTTGAAGGGTCTTTGCCCATTTCACGACGAGAAATCGCCGTCCTTCAACGTCCGGCCCGCACAGGGTTTCTATCACTGCTTTGGCTGCGGCGAGGGTGGAGATGTCTACAAGTTCATCCAGCAGTTGGACCAGCTAAGTTTTACCGAAGCTGTCGAGAAGCTGGCGGCCCGGGTGGGTTTTGAACTCTCCTACGAAGAGGGTGGCGCGAGCCCAGAGCAGGGCCAAAAAGCAAGGTTGCTCGAGGCTAATAATGCCTCCGCAGCTTTCTATCAGGGGCAGTTGATGACTGATGCCGCGATCCCTGGCCGAGAGTTTCTAAAGGGTCGCGGTTTCGATAAAGCTGCCGCCGACCAATTCGGCATTGGCTTTGCTCCTAAGGGCTGGAACGCACTCTTTGATCACTTGACCAAGCTTGGTTTCACGATTGACGAGCTGGTGGCTGCCGGCCTGGTCACAAAGAGTGATCGCGGGGCTTACGACAAGTTTCGTGGCAGGCTCATCTGGCCGATTCGTGACACCACCGGTCAGGTGATTGGCTTCGGTGCTCGCAAACTCTTTGATGATGATCAAGGGCCGAAGTACCTAAACACGAGCGACACCTTGGTTTATCACAAGTCGCAGGTGCTCTACGGTATCGATCTAGCTAAGAAAGACATCTCGAAGAGGCAACAGGTTGTTGTGGTCGAAGGTTACACCGATGTCATGGCTTGCCACCTTGCCGGTGTCACCACTGCCGTTGCCACCTGCGGCACTGCCTTCGGCGACGACCACATTCGAATTATCAACCGCATGCTTTCTGCAGACAAAGATGTCCCGGCGGAGGTTATTTTCACCTTTGACCCGGATGCTGCGGGCCAAAAGGCTGCAATGCGCGCATTCGCCGACTCGGCTAAATTCACCGCTCAGACGTTCGTTGCGGTTGGCCCCGATGGTCTTGACCCGTGTGACCTTAGAACCGCAAAGGGCGATGAGGCGGTTCGGGCCATGATTGAGTTTAAAAAGCCTCTCTTTGAATTTGCAATCAAACAAAAGCTTTCGAAGTTTGACCTATCCACCATCGAGGGTCGAGTTGCTGCGGCTAGGTCAGCCGCTTCGGTTGTCGCAGGCATTAAAGACCCTGCGATGCGCCCGGCCTACACTCGCGAGTTGGCTGGTTGGGTAAACCTTGATGGCAATGACGTGGCGGCCCTGGTTGAGGCAGCCGGCAAAGCCGATCGCAGCCGTGCCGTGGTTGACATGCGAAAGGACAGCGGTCCGCACGGAGAGCCTCGCCAGGATGTCCCACCAGAAGATGAACCGGAAGGCCTAGTTTTTGGTTACATCGATTTGAATGATCCGATCACGAGATTCGAGCGGCAGACGCTCGAGGTGATTGTGCAGTTGCCGCACACGGTGACTCACGATCAGCTCTTGAAAATTTGCGAGGCCGGCATGAGTGCGCCGGCCCATAACGAGATTCTCAGGGCCATCAAATCGAGTGCGGCCGAACAGAACTCGGCCACGTGGTTGAACACGATTGCCTCGAACACCAGCCCGTTGGTGCACCAGGTGTTGCGTGAGATTGCCGCCCAAACTTTGCCCGCTGCTGACGAGGATGGGCTATCACGCTATGGTCTCGGAGTCACGGCCAGGGCCATCACTAATGCTTTAGCCCGCGAAAAGAATGATCTCCTTGCCCAGCTTCGGCGTGTGGAGCCTGGGTCACCTGAATCGGCTGAGGTTCAGCGCAAACTCATGGCAGTTGAATCTGACCGTAGAGCCTTGCAATGACCCACAGCCCTTATCTGGTAGCCATTGCGCCTGTACAAGTGCAGGAATATGCAGCCGCTGTGACTGACGGCGGGGGCAAAGTAGAGCAGCTAGGGTCGGATGTCTTTGGGTTGGTGTGGACTGAACATCACGCACCTGACCGGTTGGCAGAAGTTCTCGAACGAAACCCTCAAATCAAATGGGTGCAGCTGCCCTTTGCCGGTGTAGAAAACTTTCATAGCGTCTTTGAGTGGTCGGCTAGTCGGGGGAGAAGTATCGTTTTTACTTCGGCCAAGGGCGCCTACCGAGAGCCGGTTGCAGAGCATGCTTTGATGCTAGCGCTCGCTCTAGCTCGTGCAATTCCGGAGCGGGTCAAGGCCAACACTTGGGGTAGTAAGTTTGCCGCGTCGCTATTCGATTCGAATGTGATTATTGTCGGCGGTGGAGGAATCGCCGAAGAGCTCATCCGTCTCCTAACCCCTTTTAGGGCCAGGATTTCTGTGGTCCGCAACCATGTCAGGCCGATGCCTGGTACCGCCGCAGTTCAAGACTTGTCCGCGTTGGATGTACTGCTGCCCAAGGCTGACTTCGTATTTCTAGCCGCTGCTCTCACCGTGGAGACGAAAAACCTCTTTGATGTCGAGCGGTTCTGCCTTATGAAGCCAAGTGCGTACCTTATAAATGTTGCTCGAGGTGGGATCGTCAATTCGGCTGATTTGGAGTTTGCTCTGAAGAATGGCCTCATCGCCGGTGCAGGAGTTGATGTGACCAACCCCGAACCTCTTCCAGACGGGCATCCGTTATGGACGACACCAAATTTGATTATCACTCCGCACACCGCCGATACGCCTGAGATTTGTTTGGGTCTCCTTTCCACTCGTATCAAGGCAAACGTTCAGGCTCTAGTGTCGGGAAATGCGCTTGATGGCCAAGTTAATTTGGAACTCGGCTACTAAATCTCGCTTAGTTGGCAATCGCGCTCAGATTTTTTGGTAGTGTTGTCTAGTCGCGAAAGCAACATTCCTCGGTAGCTCAATTGGCAGAGCAATCGGCTGTTAACCGATAGGTTCTTGGTTCGAGTCCAAGCCGGGGAGCCAATCTTTCTGAAACCAGGAGGCCACGTGATTCAGTGGATCCAAGGTCA
>CANGGL010000063.1 GCA_947453465.1 Microbacteriaceae bacterium
ACATCGGTTTCACCCTGCCAAAGTCGGACACCAAGAAAGTGGTCGCCGCCCTCGAAGCCAACCGCGAAAAGCTTGGCTTCCGTGTGGTTGAGGTTGACGAAGAAATCGGCAAGCTTTCGGTTGTCGGTGCCGGCATGCGCACCCACTCTGGTGTTTCGGCAACCCTGTTCTCGGCACTAGCCAAGGCAGGAATCAACATAGAAATGATTTCAACCTCTGAGATTCGCATCTCGGTTATCACCAGCGATGACCAGGTTGAGGCAGCTGCCCGAGCAGTTCACACCGCTTTCGGTCTCGACAGCGAAATCGAAGCCGTGGTTTACGCCGGCACCGGTCGCTAAAACTAGCCACCAGCACACCCAAAAACTAAAACCTAAGTCTTTACTCTTCTCACTCAGGAGGCATCAAATGTCAAAGCCAAATCTCGCACTTGTAGGCGCAACCGGAGCCGTAGGCACCGTAATGATCGGCATCATCAACAGCCGTGAGAACATCTGGGGTGAAATTCGCCTGATCGCGAGCCCACGTTCTGCTGGCAAAAAGATCACCGTTCACGGCGAAGAGCTGACCGTGGTTGCTCTCTCACCTGAGGCTTTCGACGGCATCGACATCGCTATGTTCGATGTTCCAGATGAGGTTTCAGAAGTATGGGCACCAATCGCTGCCGAGCGCGGAGCGGTTGCTGTCGACAACTCGGGCGCCTTCCGTATGGACGCCGATGTTCCTCTAGTTGTTCCTGAGGTCAACCCTGAGCAGGCAAAGAACCGCCCTCGCGGAATCATCTCAAACCCGAACTGCACCACCCTGACCATGATGGCTGCCATGGGTGCCTTGCACGACAAGTGGACCCTCAAAGAGCTTGTTGTTTCTAGCTACCAGGCAGTTTCTGGTGCGGGTGCCGCAGGCATCGATGAGCTTGCCGCTGAACTTGCCATTGTTGGCAAGGATGCCGGCTTGGGCTTGAAGACCGAGGATGTTCGCGCTGCTCTTGCGGCGGCCGGAAACGACCTTTCTAACTCACCTTGGGCTCACCCAATCGCTTTGAACGTTATTCCGTTTGCTGGTTCACTAAAGGCCGGCGGCCACTCATCTGAGGAGCTAAAGGTTCGTGACGAGTCACGCAAGATCCTGGGCATCTCAGATCTAAAGGTTGCTGCCAGCTGTGTTCGCGTTCCGGTTCAGGTTGCCCACTCGCTCACCGTTCACGCCACCTTCGCTAACGAGCTAACCGCAGACGAGGTCCGCGAAGTTCTTTCGGCACAACCAACCATCAAGGTTGTTGATGAGCCTGAGAAAAACCTTTACCCAACCCCGGCAATGGTGGTTGGCCAGGACCCAACTTTCGTTGGCCGCATTCGTCAGTCGCTCGACTTCCCGAACAGCATCGAGTTGTTCGTCGTCGGAGACAACCTTCGCAAGGGCGCCGCTTTGAACACCTACGAAATCGCCGAGCTTGTTGCTCGCGAGTTCTAAAAGTTCTTAGAAGTTTTTCGAGTGTCTACTGGCAGAGCGCCTTTTAGGCAAGGTAGCCTTGCCAATATGTCGAGATTCACTGCCGTAGCACTAGCGATCACTCTCGCCATTGGCTTGGGGGGCTGCGCAACTTCAACTGATGGCGCAAACTCACCCTCTGCTCAGGTGACTCCAACTCCTGACCCGGCACTAATTCCGCCTGCCATCAACGACACACTCAAGGTCGTTAACAATGCCAGTTTCGACGACGGCTTTGGTGACTTCATCTTCAAGGTCGGCGATGGCCCAAGCTGGTGCACGATTACTCCTGAGGGCAATGAAGTAATCTGCGAGCAGAATGAAGCTGCGGCGTCATACCTTCCGATTCCGGTCCCGGCCGATTGTGAAGGCAGCTACGGGTACCAGATTCGCCTCTGGGGTTCAAAGCCTGAGACTGGAAACACTGCAGAATTCGTCTGTTCTACTGGCCAGTGGCAAGACCCGGCCAATGCTCAGGTGTTGCCATCCGGTAGCAAAATCACCGCGGGTGTTTTCACCTGCTATGTGAAAGACACCGCGGCTCGTTGTGAAAATGGGGCGGGGCAGTTCATCGCCCTAGGTCCGAAGGTTTGGGCTCTGCAAAACTAGTTTTTGAACGTTCTGACTAGTGCTTCGGCAACAGGGTCAGAAGTCTGACCTCTGGCCGGCAAGCGAATCTAACTGGCGCGAAAATCGAGTGACCGAGACCGGCAACCACATTCAAAATCATGGTGTGTCCACCGACGGTCCAGCTGCTGATTCCTTTGGCATTCTTGCGCGGCAAGTCACAATTGGTGACCAAGGCCCCAAAGCCAGGCAGGCAAACCTGACCACCATGCGTGTGGCCGGCAAGCATCAGGTCAACTCCGGCCGCAGCCATTGCATCAATGACCCGCAGATATGGAGCGTGGCTGACGCCGATCACGAGGCGACTGTTGGCAGCCCCAGAAGTTAGGGTCCCGATGCCGGCTTCCGAAGCGCCTGCGCGTGTGATTGAGCTCAAATCATCCAAACCATCGTGCGCATCGTCAACGCCAACAAAGTCGATTCTCAAACCTTTGATCACAGCAGTACCGCTGGCGTTATTGAGGTTCAGCCAACCGGCCGAGGTGAAGCCACCTACCAGTCTTTCAGTTTCCAATTTGGCGCCATGGCCAGCCTTTGATGGGCCGCCAAGGTAGGCGAGTGGGTTTCGAAGCTCCGGTGCGTGGTAATCGTTTGAGCCGTTCACGAACACGCCGGTCTTCTCGAGCAGTGGCTTCAGTGCGCTCAAGGTTGGCCCAATTGCTCGGGCATGGCCGAGGTTATCGCCTGTGTTGACGACCAGGTCCGGCTTGAGCTCGCCTAGACCCGAGATCCAACGGAGTTTACGTTTCTGCCAAGGCGCAATGTGAAGGTCGCCGATGTGTAAAACGGTGAGCGGTTGACTGCCGGCAGGCAGCGCTCGAACACTCTCGCGCCGAACCACGTACAGGTGCCGCTCAATGCCGATTCCCCAAATTGCCGCAGCAGCGGCAACCCCGAGGACGAACCAGAGCCAAACCATTTGAACTTATGGGCCAGCGCTGATTATCAGCAGAATTGCACCGGTAGAAGCCGCGGGGGTTCCGGCGGCAGGGTCGGTGCCAACAACCATGCCCTTCGGCACAGTCGGCGACTTGACGAAGAACTGGGTCTGAGAAGGCTGAGGTTCGCTGACGGCAGGGAAACCAGCCTGCAGCAAGGTTGACTTGGCATTCAAGACGCTCATGCCGGCCACGTTCGGCACAACCGAGCCGCCGCCCTTGCTCACGTAAATCTTTACCTGAGCGCCTGAAGGAACCACTGAGCCCGCTGCTGGGCGGGTGTAGGCAACGGTGCCGGCAGGCTGCGGTGACGCAATCTGCTTGACCACGATGGTGCCGCTGAGCAGGTTGGTTTTGATTACCTCGTTGGCGGCGTCCGGAGTCTGGCCGGCCACATCAGGCACGCGAATCATGGCCGCATCCAAAATCGATGCTGGAGGGCTGTCGAGTGCGGTGCCAGGGTAGAGCTTGTTGGCGGTCTGCATGATGGTTCGCCAGATGTCGTGGCGAACGGTGTTACCGGCCTTCTTATTGAGCTTGATGCCCGAAAGCGACTTCGAACCTGAAACGTTACCCACCCAGGTGGCGGTCGAAACCGCAGATGAGAAACCGGTCATCCAGGTGTGAACACCCGAGTCGGTTGTACCGGTCTTGCCGGCTAGGGGAGTGCCATCGCCGGTGTTTGAAGCACCGCCGGTACCGCCGCTCATAACCGCCTTCATGGCATAGGTCATACCAGCAGCAACCTCTGGGGTCACCGCTTGTGAGCACTGCGAGGCAGGCACCTTGAGTTCTTGCTGAGTCGAGCGCACAATCACCTTGTCGATGGCGATTGGGCTGCAGTAAATGCCGTGGTTGGCAATCGCCGCCTCAGCGGCTGCCATGGTCAGTGGTGAAAGTTCGTTAACACCAATCACGGATGACGGGATGTACTGAAGCTCGGTGCCGTCGGCGCGGTGAACGCCAAAACGCATCGCGGTGTCGCGGATGTCGCAGAGGTCAAGCTTCGATGCCATGTAGACAAAAGCGGTGTTCTCCGAGATTGCCGTGGCGTGCACCACGGTCAGGTCTTCAGGCTCATGCGTAATGTTTCGCGGTGTCCAGGTTCCGCCGATGGCGCCACAGCGCGCCGAGAAGTCGGAGCCGTTCCAGGTGCGCACGCGGCCATCCACGTGGTCATTTAGGTGGTAACCCTTGGTGAGCCATTCGGCCAGGGTAAAGATCTTGTAGGTCGAGCCAGACTGGAAGCCGGAAGAGCCGCCGTAGGCTTTGTCGGATGCGTAGTTGACCGAGGTGTGGCCGAGCTCAGAGGTTTGGGTCTGGTCGAAAACGCGGTTTTCGGTCATCGCCAGGATTCGGCCGGTGCCCACCTGAACCGAGACGCTGGCGGTACCAACCTGGCTTGGGTCATCTGAAGGCACCCAGGTGAGGCTGGCGTTGTGTGCCGCTGCCTGAACCTTGAGGTCAAGCGAGGTGTAAATCTCTAGGCCGCCGCGGCGAAGCAGGTTCTCGCGGTCTTCCGGGGTTGGGCCAAACTCAACGTTGTTTCGAACTGTCCAAACCACGTAGTCACAGAAGAAAGCCGCTGTCTGGTTTGCCTCACAACCGCTTGGCATGTGCGTGATCTTGGTGATGATCGGAGTGTCCTTGGCGTTGTTCGCCTGTTCACCGGTGATGTAGCCGGCGTCGCGCATGTTGTCGATTACGTAGTCGCGACGGCTCTTCGCGCGAACCAGGTTTGCTGAGTCATCCGGGCGGTAGTCATTTGGTGACTTGAGCATGGCGGCAAGCAGAGCAGCCTGAGGGATGTCGAGCTGTGCAGCCGGAATACCGAAGTAGAAGTTGGCTGCCGCCTCGACGCCATTGATTTGGTGGCCAAAGAAAGCCAGGTTCAGGTAGCCGGCGAGGATCTCTTGCTTGCTGGTGACCTGTTCGAGGGCAACGGCCAGGCGCATTTCACGAAGTTTGCGGTCGATGCTTCGAGCGGTTGCTTCATCGATGGCTTTTTGATTGCCAGAAAGCTG
>CANGGL010000064.1 GCA_947453465.1 Microbacteriaceae bacterium
AAGGTACTTTTTCGAGAGTCCTCTTATTGATTAGTGCAACAGTTGTGCTAGTTGAGTTTTGCCAGAGAAGTTCTTGGATTGCTGGAGAAGCAAGTAACCAATGGACGAACTTGATGTCGAATCTAGATTGGTCAACTTCGAGCGTGTTTATTTGTTGATTCGTGGTGATCTCTAAATCAGTCCAAGCAACCTTGCCGATAGTTCCAATGCAAACCAAAACCACAGACCCAGGTTTGATGCGTCTAACTTTGTCGGCACCGATGTTGGAAATCCGTCTCGCTACTTCACCGAGTTTTCCTCCAGAACCTATGTCTCCTGGAGTAACAAACAGAACGTCATCTCCCTGATTCGCATTATCAGTCGAGGATGGAGTCGATCCAGTAATCCATTTGCCTAAATCGCCAAGCGTCAGTGAATCCCATTCAACAGATGTCATGCGCTCAGAGCCTGGTTCAGATCTGTGATGACTGCGACTGGGTCAGCGAAGTCTCGTTCGATGCCGTCGCTGCCTCCCCATTCGATGAATGGGACTGCGTCAAGTGCAGGCGTTTCGAAGGTCACACCCGTGCAGATGTAGTCCTTGATTGCGTCTAGCCAGCGACGCTGCTCTTGGGTGAAGCGAGTGCCTCGTTGTTCCTGCGTGAGCAGCCAGCCTTGATAGCGCTGTTCTACAACATCGGCGAATGGGACTAGTTCAGGCATGATGCCGAGCGTATAACGGACCAGTGACACTAAGTCGACTGTTTTGTTCTTGATGCTGCGGTTGGTTTTGTTTAGCAACTCGTAGGACTTCCAAATAACGGCTGGCGTCCAATCCTGGTGAGGCTTTCGGATTGTGGCAATCAAATCCTCGATTTCACGGCGTGTCACTCCAGAGTTCTGAGGGCGGCTGTACAGCAACTGCAGTGCGGTGATTTCATCCTTGTTGTCTTCAAGGTATTTTTTCCAGTTTTGAACAGTTCTCTCAGCCAGTTCAAGATTTGGTACTCCAGCTGCGAATAGCAAAGTGTCAGGCGTAACTTCATCGCGATAGATGTATTTGTTCTGATGCATAGTTACTAGACGGTCGCGCAGAACTTGAGACGTGGCCAAGGGCCCAGTCAGATCTTGGATGAACTGGTGAATCGCATCGTCCTGGGAAGCGCCTAATGGAACGTTCGTAGCTACTTCCGCGAGCGCGTCCGAATCGACTGACTTGATTAGTTGCTGCGACATTTCTTCTATTGTGATTCCTGCGAGTGATTTGATCTCGTTGCGCTCTTCAGCGGTCATACGTAGACCAAGTTTTGCCAGGCGCGAGCCTAAGGTTGCCGCTTCATCTTGCGTAAGCTCTCGCGCTGCTGCTTTTTTTAGCAATGCATCGAGTGAGGCAGTTTTTACGCGGTCAGTGACTGTCACATCAACAAAATCATGCTCTGTCACGCCGATTGCATCGACTATGACGAATCGTTCTTTGTGAACGCCTTCTTCAGTAACTGCTTGGAAGTCTGAATCGGTGATACTTCTGGCACCTCGGCCCTTCATCTGCTCGAAGTAAGTGCCCGACCTGACATCACGCATGAACAGTACGCACTCAAGTGGCTTCACGTCTGTGCCAGTTGCGACCATGTCAACCGTTACTGCAATACGGAGTTCTGGTGAAGTGCGAAGACGATTGATTAGGTCATCGGGATTCTGCGCTGTGTAGGTGATCTTCGCTGCGAAGCCATCTCCCTTATTGAACACCTCGCGTACGATTCGAACGATGGTCTCTGCGTGCGCGTCACTCTTCGCAAAAATAAGGGTCTTGGGAACTACTCTGCGATTCATGCCTTGGTCGTTTAGTTCAGGGAAGATTTCAGTGAACATTCGGTCTCGGAAAGTTTCAAGCACTAGACGGATGTGGTTAGGGCTTTCGACAGCTATGCCTTGGTCTGTCGGTTTCCAGTTGATGTCTTCGTCGGGGACTACGTCTTTTTGTTCGCGTGTTCGCTTGTCGATTGCAGGCACTACCTGGCCTGCCTCTATTACGCCACCCTCTTCGCCGATTTGAGTTTTGATCCTGTACACGTCAAAACCAACGTTTACTTCGTCGGCGACGGATTGCTGGAAGGTGTATTCGCTTACCAAGTTCTGTTCAAAGAACGCCATGGTTTGTTTCGTTGGAGTCGCAGTGAGGCCAACTATTTGGGCATCGAAGTATTCGAGCACTTTGCGCCATTGGCCATAAATGCTTCTGTGGCACTCGTCGACTATGATCAAGTCAAAAGTCTCGGGTGGGAACCTGTCCGAATAAACGGCTTCTACTTCCCCGCTGACGCTTGGGTCATCAATGTCGCTGGAAAAACCCTCAGGAAGCGCCTCGCCTTTCAGGCCCGCCCAAACTCGCTGAATGGTGGAGACAACCACCTTGGAAGAATCCGCCGCCCCGCTTGCTGAGAGCTGCTCAACTGGATAGATCGCACTGAACTTGCGACCGTCATCTGGAGTATCCCAGTTCTTGAACTCTCGAACTGTTTGTTCGCCTAGGTTATTTCGATCTACCAAGAACAAAACTCTTTTGAACCCACCAAACTTCAACAGACGATAGGTCTCGGTTACGGCCATTCGAGTCTTACCCGCTCCAGTGGCCATTTGAACTAATGCTCGGCGTCGGCCGTCATTCTGAAGCCAATGTTCGATGTTGTGGATGGCCCTTTCAGATGCGGGCCTGAGGTCGTAAGTCTCTGTGCCTGGCATAAGTTGGATGCGCGATCGCCAACCGCCTTGGCCTGAAAGTGGGTCCTCGGCACGAATAATCGAAGCTAAAGTCTCTGGTCGCTGGAAGTTGAAAATGCTGCGGGATGTTGGCTCAGGGTCAAAGTGATTTGAGAAATAGAGCTCAGTAGATGAGGCTTCGTAAACAAAGGGAAGGAGTCCCTTTGCCATCACTGCATTGCGCTTTTGACCTTCTGTCAAGTTAGATGCGTAGCGCATGGCCTGATGGTGCACCTCAGCGAGGGTGGTTCCTGCAGGTTTAGCCTCGACTACACCAACAATCTTTTGATTTACGTAGAGCAAGTAATCGACACGACCATCGCCCATTGGGACTTCTCTAACGGCTACGCCTAGGCCAGCACTTAGGTTTAGTTCCTCGCGGTTTTGGACGATCCAGCCAGCTAGATTCAGGTCCGCATCAATGCGCTCACGTGCCTGAGCCTCTGCTGGTAACCCCCTGATAGTCATACTTTCAAGGATACCTAGACCTTCAGACTTTTAGCTGACTGTCCCTGAGCTACTGCCCGACACTCCTTTGTATTACTGCGTCTACCACCAAGTGCCAGGAGTCATTTGGTCTTGTTATCAGATAACACTGTTCTCTCGGCAGCAATCCATTCCAACCTGTGCGCAGTCGTTGGCCTTGTTATCAGATACCTGGCGACAGATTCCAAGTTATTGCGATTCTTGAACTGCGCTGTTGACAGGTGCGGACTATTTGAGACAGTCATTCTGCTGCTTTTCGCAGTTCTATAAAGTCGATGATTTGTGAGTGAGTTATTACACGAGTACCGCCCACTTTGATTGATCTCAACTTCCCACTCTTGAGCAAACGATAAACCGATGCACGGGAGCATCGCATCCAACTTGCTACTTCAGGAACCTTATAAACGTTTTCTAGGTCTTGCATACTTGCCTTTCTTTCCTTGATTCCAGTGTGACTTTTAGGTTGTTATTTGTCTGCCTAAAGTGCTGATGACATCTAGAAAGTGCAGTTATGTGCAAATAGTTTCAAGTTGTTCGAGTTTAGGCAGACAAGGGTTTTGCGCCCTGTCACACTGGATTTTGTAATGTTCCAGACGATGTGAAAGTTCGATTCATGCACAAGATTCCAGGTGGCTTCTACTCTGAAGTAACCAAACCTGCCCATTTCAAAGTAGGCGTTGCTTTGTACCAACTCGCGGACTCACAGGGTGAAGTCCGAATGGGAACTACGGATTTAGCTGAGTTTTGCCATGTTTCCGAATCGACCCTTACGCGAGCCTTCCGCGATCTAGAGACTCTGGGGTACCTCGAAACCGTGCGTAGCAGAAAAGGCTTCAACCGTTTTTCTTTCAATGTCTACAAACTAAAACTTGAGCCCATCGAGGAGGTAGAAGCCGATTCGCGCATCGATGGGCTTTGGGCAAGTGGACTCGTCTCTGCTAACAAACCTAAAGATTTAGACATTCCTGTGGCGCTCAACTTGAGCGATGTAGAAGGCGAGTCCACTATTTTTCTATCGCTCACAGATGAGCAATCCACAGCTGACACTGTGACTAATAAGTCATTAGTAAGTCAAGTAAGCAAGAAAGGAATAGAAATACTTCGTATTTCTACCCCTACGGGTGAACCCGTCAAGAAATCTGAATCTGAGAACAAATCTAAGGCCACGACTCCGAAGCTGTCCATGGATCCGAAGGACTGCCGCACTAGAGCCCGACGTCCAGTCGAAGGTTGGACTACCTGGGATGTTGCTGCGGAGTTCGCAGAGCGCCTTCAGAAGCGCTTCCCAAGCAAGCCGTTGTTGATAAACCAAAAGACTTTAGCGCAAGCCCTATTGCCTATGCGCTCGAAATACAACTCGAATGCGAAGGCAGAGATGATCTTGAT
>CANGGL010000065.1 GCA_947453465.1 Microbacteriaceae bacterium
GTTGCTTCATCGATGGCTTTTTGATTGCCAGAAAGCTGGGCGGCCTCAACTAGTGAGTTCTTCACGTACTGCATGGTTATGGTCGAACCACCGGCACCGCCACCTGCGGTCACCACGTTGCCGAATGAAGCGCGCAGGAACGAGACGATGTCAACACCGGCGTGCTGATAGAAGCGAGGGTCCTCGGTGGCAACCACGGCATTGCGAATATTTGGCGACATCTGGTCGTAGTTCACCGAGATGCGGTTCTGGTGGTAGAACTTGGCTACCTCAACCGGCTTGCCATCCTGGGTTGCAAAAAGGGTCGAAGCCTGTGATGCATTGACCGGCTTGATGTAGTCAGGCAGGTTTTCGAAGACCGAGATGCCGGCAGAGGCTGCAAAACCACCGATGATTACGGTGGGAGCCAGAAGGGCAATGCCCAAAACGCCAGCGATTACCGAGAGTCCGGCAAATTTGAAAAGACCGCTGGAAAGCGATTCGGGCTTGTTACGAGACATAGAATCAAGGTTACCCGACAACCCTGAGAGGATGCCCAGAATGATTACTTGGGAGTACATCACAACCCCACTTCTTCTGCACAAAGAGACCGCAATTTTGAACACCTGGGGCTCAGAGGGCTGGGAACTCGTCCAGATTCTTGCCGGCCCGATGGGTGGCAATGTCGCTTACTTCAAGCGCCCGATCGCAGCTAAGGAATAACCAATGGGAATCATCGAAAATCGCCTCATCGAACTAGGCTTTCCGCTACCTGAGGTAGCCAAGCCGGTCGCCGCCTACATTCCTTCGGTAGTAACCGGGAACCTCGTCTTCACAAGCGGCCAGCTGCCTTTCGTGGCCGGCGCCCTGCCTGCCTCGGGCAAGGTTGGCACCACCGATGGCCTGGTTGACCCGGCTGCCGCCAAAGACCTTGCCAAGCTGTGTGCACTAAACGCGCTCGCCGCAGTTAAGCTCGCCATCGGCGACCTTGATCGCGTGACCCGAGTTATCAAGGTCGTAGGTTTTGTGTCATCGGTCCCTGAGTTCACCGGTCAGCCTGGCGTCATCAATGGCGCTAGCGAGTTCCTGGTCGAGGTCTTCGGCGATAAGGGTGTTCACGCCCGTTCGGCCGTCGGCGTGCCTGTTTTGCCGCTTGACTCTGCCGTTGAGGTCGAGATCATCGTCGAATTCGAGTAAACCCCGGATGTTGAAAAACCCCAGTCTTTCGACTGGGGTTTTTCGTTTAGAAACCAGTTTTAGTCGCTTGCGCCAGCGGCAACCTTGCCCGAGATGATGTCCATCACGGCAGTGTCGGCGAGTGTGGTTACATCACCGATTGGGCGATCCTCGGCCACGTCGCGCAGCAGTCGGCGCATGATCTTTCCTGAGCGAGTCTTTGGCAATTCGGCAACCACCATGATGGTGCGCGGTCTCGCAATTGGGCCAATTTCCTTGGTCACGTGATCACGCAGAATCTTGCTGACATCGGCATCTGAACCAGCCTTTTCGAGCTGGTTCTGACGCAAAATAACGAAGGCAACCACGGCCTGTCCGGTGGTCTCATCCTTGGCGCCAACCACTGCCGCCTCGGCCACGAACTCGTGTGAGACCAGAGCAGATTCAATTTCAGCAGTAGACAAGCGGTGACCCGAGACGTTCATCACGTCATCAACTCGACCAAGCAGCCAAAGGTCCCCGTCTTCATCCCACTTGGCGCCATCGCCAGCAAAATATACGCCTTCAAACTTTGACCAATAGGTCTCAACGAAGCGCTCCGGGTCACCCCAGATGCCGCGAAGCATCGATGGCCAAGGTTCGGTGATAGCTAGCAAACCGGCGTGGTTTCGGCCCAAGACGGCGCCTTCATCATCAAGAATTTCAACTTCGATGCCTGGAAGCGGAATCTGGGCTGAGCCAGGTTTGAGTGAAGTGATGCCGGGCAGCGGCGAAATCATGATTGCGCCGGTTTCGGTCTGCCACCAGGTGTCTACAATCGGGGCATGTCCGCCACCGATGACCTTGCGGTACCACATCCATGCCTCTGGGTTGATTGGTTCGCCAACCGAGCCCAAGACGCGAATTGTCGAGAGGTTGTATTGGTTTGGAACCTGGCTGCCCATTTTCATAAAGCTGCGAATTGCGGTTGGAGCGGTATAGAGAATGCTGACGCCGTATTTTTGGACGATGCTCCACCAGCGACCCCAGTCTGGAGTTTCGGGGGTGCCTTCATAAATAACCTGAGAGGCGCCGTTGGCTAGCGGGCCGTAGGCAACATAGCTGTGACCGGTGATCCAGCCGATGTCTGCGGTGCACCAATAAACATCGGTCTCAGGGTGAAGGTCGAAGACGTTTTTGTGGGTATAGCTTGCCTGGGTAAGGTAACCGCCCGAGGTGTGCAGAATGCCCTTTGGTTGGCCGGTAGTGCCGGAGGTGTAGAGGATGAATAGTGGCTGCTCGGCCGGGAAGGCTTGGGCAACGTGCTCATCGCTGGCCTCAGCCATCGCCAAGTTGAAGTCAACATCGCGGCCCTCGACCCAGCCAACTTCTTGGTTGGTGCGTTTGAAGACCAAAACGTTGTCCACGGATGGGCAGCGGCCACCAGAAAGTGCGGCATCCACGGCTGGCTTCAGGGCGCTGGCCTTGCCCTTTCGGTAACCGCCATCTGCGGTGATGACAAGCTTTGCCTGGGCGTCTTCGATTCGGCTGCTAAGCGACTCTGCTGAGAACCCGCCAAAGATGACCGAGTGAACCGCTCCGATTCGAGCCACAGCCTGCATGGCGACTACGGCTTCTGGAATCATCGGCATGTAGATCGCGACGCGGTCGCCGGCTTTAATGCCCATAGAAATGAGAACGTTGGCGGCCTTTTTCACCTGAGTGGTGAGTTCGGCATAGGTAATCTCGCGGCTGTCGCCAGGCTCGCCCTCGAAGTATACGGCGACGCGATTGCCGTTGCCGGCTTCGACGTGACGGTCGAGGCAGTTATAAGAAACGTTCAGCTCACCATCGGCGAACCACTTGGCGAATGGAGGGTTAGACCAATCGAGAATCTCGGTGAATGGCTTAGCCCAGTCAAGGTATCTGGCTTGGTTGGCCCAGAACTCGAGGCGGTTGTCCTTGGCCTCTTGATAGAGCGTTGGTTGCGCGATTGCTTGTGCCGAGAAGTCTCGGGTTGGTGCAAAGTGACGATCTTCGTGAAGCAGGTTATCGATCTCGTGACCTTCAGACATCATTGTCCTCCAATAAAATTTTCTAACTAATCGCTATCTTGTCAGAAAAAATTTAAAGTTTTTTACATTCGGGGGAATGATTTATGACTGAAAGCGCTTATTATTATCTAGTTAGCCCTTGTGGCTGACCCGCGATACCGATTCCCCCAATCTGGTATCGCCAGGCCCCAGTCTCTCCCCCCAGAGGCTGGGGCCCCTTTTTTTATCCACATTTTGGCATTCGGCGGCTCTCGCTTTGGTTGGGTCAAGGCACCCTTTTCACGTGATCCCAGAAATCTTTGGCCCGCGGTTAGCCGGCCTCATTGCCAGCCCAGGTGTTACCGATGTGTTGGTCAACGGGCATGAACAGGTATGGCTGCAGCGTGGCCGAGGTCACCTAGAGCTCGTACCCAGCCCCTTCGAATCTGAACAAGAACTTGGCGCGTTGGCACAGGGGTTGATTGCCGGGGGTGGTCGCCACCTCGATCAAGCCAATCCTTTTGCTGATGTTTCGGTGGAGGGCAAGTTTCGTGTGCATGCCAGCATCGCCTCAGCCTGTCACCCGCGCACCCTTCTCTCGGTGCGTGTGCATCTCGATCGGCACTTTGGTTTGGTCGAGCTTCGTGATGCGGGGATGTTTGGAGATCTCGAATTCGAGGTTCTCAAGGGCATTATTGCGAGGCGAGAAAACTACCTGATTGCGGGCGCTGCCGGCTCCGGAAAAACCACATTACTCAGGGCAATGCTTGCCGAGTGTCGAGGAGAGCGGGTCATCGCGCTCGAGGATGTCGCAGAGATTGGGCTTGAAACCGGGCACTTCATCTCATTGCAAACACGGCAATCCAATATCGAGGGCAACGGTGAGATCAGTCTTGAGCGATTGGTTCGTGAGGCTTTGAGAATGCGTCCGGATCGAATTGCGGTGGGCGAGGTTCGTGGTGCCGAGTTGCTGGTCATGTTGCAGGCGCTAAACACCGGCCATTCTGGTGCCGGCGCAACCATCCATGCCAATTCCTTTGAAAGTGTCGGTGAGCGGATTGGTGCGATCGGTCGGCAGGCTGGCGTTGCCACCGAGGACGTTATTTCCCAAGCTAAATCGGCTATCGATTGGCTAATTTATGTGGACCGAACAGCCGAGGGTCGGCGCATTTCTGAAATTGGTCGATTTGCATGAATTCTGAACAGGTGTTGATGCAGTTGGTGGGCTTGCTTAGAGCCGGTCTGCCAGCGGCTGCAGCTCGGGCTGAGCTAGAA
>CANGGL010000066.1 GCA_947453465.1 Microbacteriaceae bacterium
TCCGGCAGCAATCAGTGCAGGTGCAACCAGCAACCCATCGCCGATGGTGACAAAACTGGTGAATGGAAGCTTGGACGCTAGGTAACCCTGAACAAAGAATTGAACCACGCCGAGCACTGCCCCGGCGGCCAGTGCGCTACCGATGGTCGCAGCCACCACACCTTCAAGGATGAATGGCAGCTGGATGTAGAAGTTGCTGGCGCCGACAAGCCGCATGATGCCGATTTCACGTCGACGCGAGAACGCACTTAGTCGGATGGTGGTTGAAATAAGAAGTGCAGCGGAGACCAACATCAGTGAGGCAATGCCAACTGCCGCGATTGAAGCCGCATTCAGGATGTTGAAGATCTGGTCAAGATAGCTGCGCTGGTCACGAACCTCTTCGACACCACCAACACCAGAGAAACTCTCGGTGATGATCTGGCTCTTGGTAGGGTCCTTGAGGCTCACCCAGAAGGTTTCGTTGAGCTGCCCTGGGGTCACATACTTGGCCACCGAGTTGCCGGCAAACTGCTCTTGGAACTTGTCGAAAGCTTGCTGGTGAGTCTCAAAGAAAGACTCCTTGATGTAAGGCTGCAACACCGGGGACTTCAGTTTTTCTTCTACTGCCATCTTTTGCTCGGCCGAAGCTTCACCCTGTGGGCAAATATCCGCCGGAGACACCTCGGTACATAGGTAAACCGCCACCTGCGCGCGGTCATACCAGTAATTCTTCATCTGACCGATTTGCAGCTGAAGGAGCGATGCGGTGCCGACAAATGTGAGTGAAATGAAAGTCACCAGGATGACGGAAATGACCATCGAAACATTACGACGGAGACCGTGACCAATTTCACCGAGCACAAAACCAAAACGCATTAGTTGTCGCCGCCTAGATTCCAAGACTGTTCGACGGCTAGGTTCCAAGATTTAACGTCGTGAGTGTCGGTGTGTGACTTTTGGTAACCGGCTGAACGTTGGTCACGGAAAATTTCGCCCTCACGCATTTCGACAACGCGCTTCTGCAGTCGGTCTACGATTCCTCGATCGTGAGTCGCCATTACAACGGTGGTGCCGGCGAGGTTGATTCGCTCAAGCAAGGCCATGATTCCCTCGCTGGTTGCCGGGTCGAGGTTTCCGGTTGGCTCGTCGGCCAGCAGAACGGCAGGCTTATTCACGATGGCTCTGGCCAGCGCAACGCGCTGTTGCTCTCCACCAGAAAGTTCACCGGGCAGTCGGTCGGCTTTACCTTCAAGCCCAACCATCGCCAAAACATCTGGCACTGCTTCAAGGATGAATCCTTGAGATTTGCCAATTACCTCGAGACTAAAAGCCACGTTTTGAGCAACAGTTTTGCTTGGCAAAAGCCTGAAGTCTTGAAAAACAACGCCCAACTTGCGGCGGAAGAATGGAATTCGACGACTTGGAATGGCCACCAGATTTTCACCCATTACATGCACCGTGCCGGTGGTCGGAATGTCTTCGCGAAGCATCAGGCGCATTAGCGATGATTTACCTGAGCCTGAAGCGCCAACCAAAAAGACGAAGTCGCCCTTTTCGATTTCGAGCGAGACATTTTTCAACGCCGGGCGCGACGAACCCTTGTATTGCTTGGTGACGTTTTGGATTCGAATCATGATGTTTTTAGCCTAGGTTGAACCGGCCGGCATGCGGCTTAGGACCGAGCCTGTGTCTGGAAATCGGGGCTAGTCCTGAACCCGCTTGCGCCAGCGAATGCCGGCAGCGATGAACCCATCCAGGTCACCGTCGAAAACGGCATTTGGATTGTTTTGTTCGTGTTCGGTGCGAAGGTCTTTGACCATTTGGTACGGAGCCATCACGTAAGACCGCATCTGTTCGCCCCAGCTTGCCTTGACATCGCCGGCGATTTGCTTCTTCTTGGCTTCTTCCTCGCGGCGACGAATTTCGAGCAGCCGAGATTGCAACACACGCATCGCGGCGGCCTTGTTTTGAATCTGACTTTTCTCGTTCTGGCAACTAACCACGGTTCCGGTCGGGAGGTGGGTGATGCGGACGGCTGAGTCGGTGGTGTTAACAGACTGTCCTCCAGGCCCCGATGAACGGAAGACGTCGATGCGAATGTCGTTGTCTGGAATCTCTACGGCTTCGGTTACCTCAACTAGTGGAACGACTTCGACCGCGGCAAAAGAGGTCTGGCGCTTTCCAGCGGCATTGAATGGGCTCATTCGAACCAAGCGATGAGTTCCGGCTTCGACGGATAGGGTTCCAAATGCATATGGCGCGTCTACTTCAAAAGTGGCCGACTTAATGCCGGCACCCTCTGCGTAAGAGGTGTCGAGCACCGAGACAGGCATCTTGTGCCGCTCCGCGTAGCGCAGGTACATTCGCATTAGCATTTCGGCAAAGTCGGTTGCATCGTCGCCGCCAGCGCCTGAACGGATGGTGATCACAGCTGATCGAGAGTCATATTCGCCATTGAGAAGAGTTTGAATTTCTAGCCCTGAAATGTCGGCCTGTAAACCGGCGAGCTCAGACTTTGCCTCAGCCTGAGACGCAGAATCGCCTTCGGCATTAGCCATCTCAATTAGCACCTCGAGGTCATCGAGCCGCGAGGCCACATCTGACAGTTTGTCCAGCATCGCTTGTTTGTGTGACAACTTGCTGGTCACAGCCTGTGCGCGCGAGGTATCATCCCAAAGATTGGGGTCCCCAGCCTGCAGTTTTAACTCCGCAACCTCGGTCAGAAGCGTCGGTTCATCAACCACATGGCGAATGTCGCCGAAGGTTGAGCGAAGCTCTTTGATTTCTGGGGAAAGGTCGATGTCTGCCATTGCCTCTCCAGTCTAGGCGAGCCATCCATAATGGTTAGGTGAGCAAAGCCAGCAAACCCTTTCAGATCAAGTCTTTGGTCTACCCGGTGTTTTTACCTTCACTCTTGTTCTCAATTGGCGAGGCGGGCCTGATTCCGATCATCCCGGCGAGCGCCGAGAGCCTCGGGGCAGATATTCCAACGGCCACCCTCATCGCAGGTTTGGGCTTGCTTGGCACCCTGTTCGCTGATATCCCCGCTGTTCGCTTTGTAAACCACTTCGGCGAGCGCAAGGCGATGATTTACGCGGCGGCGGTCGCGTCAATGGCGATTCTGTTCGCCGTGTTCGCTTCAAACATCTGGATGTTGAGTCTAGGAATCTTCTTAACCGGAGGCTGCCACGCGGTTTTCGGTCTTGCTCGGCACGGTTTCATTGCCGAGGTAGTACCTGTCGAAAAGCGAGGTCGGGCGCTAGCTATTCTTGGGGGTACTTTTCGAGGCGGCGGCTTTATCGGGCCATTGATTGGCGCCGCCGTTCTTTCTGTCTGGAGCGTCCAGTCGGTCTACTGGGTACCGGTGATTTTTAGCATCCTTGCCGGAATAGTCCTCCTAACCACGAAGCCTGGAAGTCTTGCTGATACTCCTCCTAACCAAGGGTTCGGTATTTTTCACATTGCCAAGCGGGAACGAAAGAAACTTCAAACCCTTGGAATCGCGGCGAGCACGCTGGGAATTGCCCGAACAGCGAGAGCTATCGGCCTGCCGCTGTGGGCGCTTTACATTCACCTGCCAATCGCAACTGCAGCGCTATACATCGGTATCGCCGGCGCCCTGGACTTTGCCCTCTTCTACACCTCTGGACAAGTTGTCGATAAATTTGGCAGGCGCTGGGCGGCGGTTCCCACCATGGTTGGCATGGCATTCTCTTTCTTTGCGTTGTCGCTGGCGCAGGACTCAACCGGATTCCTACTGGTTGCGCTTGCCCTGAGCCTCAGCAATGCTCTTGGCAGCGGTCTGGTCATGGTCATCGGCGCTGATCTGGCACCCAAAGACGCGAGAAATGAATTCCTCGCCTTCTATCGCCTGATGATAGACGGTGGTGTCGCTCTGACTGCTCCCACCATCGCGGTTCTCACCTTTGCTTTTGGGCTGCCGTTAGCCATGACCGGCATGGGTGTCATCGCCCTTGGTGGAGCGATTGGTATGTGGCGATACATCCCAAAATTCGAAATCAACTAACGTGCTGCCCCAAAGCCGCAGATGACCTGCCCGCCAATAAGGTTTAAGACCCGGAAGGGTGGCTGCCAGGTGGAACAAAGTTTCACCTCCGCGGTGATTCCATCTTGAGAAGACTCGCTGGAGATTTTCAGATTATGAAAGCCCGACGTCCCCGCTTCCGTCAGAAAATCTGAAGCCGAACCTGCGGTGGTGGCGACACTCAGCGCGGTAGCCTCGGCGAGAGTCGTCAAGCGTCGCTGCAGGACAA
>CANGGL010000067.1 GCA_947453465.1 Microbacteriaceae bacterium
ACATCATCGAGACCTTCGAGATGCGCGAAAAGCCACGCGTCTAAGGATTCGTAAATGGTAGATCACGCTCGAGCTCGAAAGCTCGCCGAACGCATCAAGGTGTTGGTGGCAGAGGCGCTGGAACGCGCTGTTAAAGACCCAGATTTGGGTTTTGTCACCATCACCGAGGTCAAGGTAACCCCTGACCTCCAGCACGCCAGCATTTTTTACACTGTGTATGGCACCCCTGCCGAGAAGAAGCGTTCGGCAGAAATTATTGAGAAGAACCGTGGTGTGGTACGTCGTGAGGTTGGTCACAACCTTTCGATTCGCCTAACCCCGACAATCGAATTCATCCCGGATGAAATCCCAGAGACCGCTGCCGCCATGAATGACCTTCTGGCAGAGGCGCGTGCTCGTGACGCCCAGGTTGCCAAGTTGGCTGCTGACGCTCACTGGGCCGGCGATGAGAACCCTTATAAAGAGCCACGCAAAATTGAGGATGAAGAGGAAGAAGACTAAATGTCTTCTGGCCTTGTTCTAATCGACAAGCCGTCTGGCTGGACCAGTCACGATGTGGTTGCTCGCCTTCGAAAGTTGGCGGGCACCCGTCGGGTTGGCCATGCGGGCACGCTAGACCCGATGGCAACTGGCTTACTGCTAATTGGTGTGAATTCAGCCACCAAACTGCTCACCTTTTTGGTTGGCGAAAACAAAACTTACGAGGCAACAATCCGGCTCGGTGCCGACACAATCACGGATGACAAAGAGTCCGAATTCATCTCAGTTGCCAGCCCGGATGCAGTTCGCGCCTTGACTCCAGCGCAGGTTGAAGCGGTCCTAGAAACCCTTCGTGGCCCGATTGAACAGGTCCCAAGCTCGGTTAGCGCAATCAAGGTTGATGGCGAGCGCGCCTACGCCAAGGTGCGTTCCGGCGATGAAGTGAAACTCAAATCTCGACCGGTGACGATCCATCGTTTTGAGGTCATCGGGGAGCCCCGGTTGGTCGAAGACGGCCCGAATACCTTTTACGACTTCGATGCGGTGATTGACTGCTCCTCGGGAACCTACATCCGAGCCCTGGCTAGAGACCTTGGAGCTGCCCTGTCTGTCGGCGGCCATCTGACAGCGCTTCGCCGAACCAAAATCGGGTCTTATTCAATTGATCAGGCGCAGAATTTAGAGAACCTCACGCCTGAGACGCTCAGCATTTTGCCAATCGAAGAGGCCGCGACCCAGCAGTTCAAGGTTCGAGTTCTTAGTGAGCAGGACGCGATTGATTTGCGTCACGGTAAGCGCCTTCGTGTTCAGGATGAGAACGAAACGGCACCGACCGCTGCCATCGACGGCGAGGGCAACCTGATTGCTATGTTGACTAAGTCGGGGAATGCCGCAAAATCACTAGTTGTCTTCGCATTCGATCAGGAAGGGGAGTAAGGCCGATGTTGGAACTATTTTTCTCAATCGAGGCTTGGAGCTCGCTCTTGATAGGGCTCGTTCTTCTCGGCTTTGGTTTTGCTAAGCGCAAACCGAGCCTTATTTCCCTGGGCGGCATCGCACTCGTGGAACTGAGTCTGTTGACCCAACTCATTTCTTCGATCCTCCTTGTGGTAGGTGGAGCCCGCGCGCACGGCGACACCATCGAGTTTTTCGCATACATCCTGGTGGCTCTCATCGTGCCCTTGGGTGCAGCTTTTTGGGCTCTTGTCGAACGAACTCGCTGGTCGACATTCGTTCTCGGTGTTGGCGCACTGACTGTGGCGATTATGTTGGTCAGAATGCACCAAATTTGGTTCGGTTAGGCTAGTCAAATGGCTCAGGAAAAACCCACACTTGGCATTGGCCGACTACTCATTGCCGCCTATGCGGTGCTCGCTCTAGCGGCAACCGGTCGTGCAGGATACGAACTTGCGGCCAAATTCCAGGAAGCATCATTGCCTTATGCACTGTCTGCACTCTCTGCCATAATCTACATTCTGGCGACCGTCGCACTGGCGCGTTCGACCTCGGGTTGGCGCAAGGTTGCCTATGTGGCGGTCACCATCGAGCTGGCCGGAGTCCTCTTGATCGGAACCGCCAGCGTAATTTGGCCTGAACTCTTCACCTATAACGGCAAGTTGGTCAAAACAGTTTGGTCATTCTTCGGCATCGCCTATGGCTTTGTCCCTGTAGTTCTGCCAATCCTTGGGTTGATTTGGCTCGGAAGGTCGAAGAAGGCCTAATGCTAGAAATTTCAAGCCTCGGCGAGGCCAAGCAGCTGGGTGCAACCGCCGTAACCATTGGCAAGTTCGACGGCATCCACCTTGGGCATCTCGCACTGATCGAGGAACTCGCTTCGGCAGCCAAGGTGCACAATCTTCAATCGGTTTTGGTCACCTTCGACCGTCACCCAGACTCGCTACTCAACCCGGCCAGGTTAAAGTGGCCGCTGATCGGCCCTGGCCAAAAGGCCGACCTGGTCGCCCAGGCGGGTCTTGACGTTATGCTCACACTCACCTTCGATGACGCGCTGTCAAAGCAATCGGCCACTGATTTTGTTCAAGAGAAGCTTGTCGATGGGCTTGGCGCCAAGGTCGTCATCGTTGGCGAAGATTTCAGGTTCGGCTTCGAGGGCGCGGGCGATGTTTCGCTCCTGCATGACCTAGGTCAGCAACTTGGTTTCGAGGTGAGGGTCATTCCGAGCGCGGCCTTGGACGGCGTGAAGGTTTCCACATCTGCTATTCGCGACCTACTCGACTCGGGCGCCGTAAAGAAAGCCGCAGAATTCCTGGGGCGTGTCCACACCACGGTTGGTGTCATCGAACACGGCCTGAAAATCGGGCGAACCATCGGGTTCCCAACCGCCAACATGTCTCGCGAGGCCGAGGGCTACCTTCCTTTGGATGGAGTGTATGCCGGGTGGCTGATTGCCGACGGCGTGCGTTATCCCGCCGCCCACTCGGTTGGCGTAAACGAAACGTTTCAGGCAGTGCCCCGGTTGGTTGAGTCTCATGTTCTAGATCGCAAAGACCTAGATTTCTACGACCAGGTCGTCACCCTCGAATACGTTGATTTTGTTCGGCCCTCGGCGAAGTTCGACGGAGTAGAGTCATTGGTCGCCGAAATTCACCGAGATCTCGACAAAATCCGCAATATTTTGGGAGCATGAAAATGACCTTCGTTGATGCCATAAAAGCAGGTCTCAAGAACTACTCAAATTTCAAGGGCACGGCCACCCGCACCGAGTTCTGGTACTTCTACCTTTTCAACGTGCTGCTAAACGTTGTCCTAAGCACGTTTGACTCCTTCATCGCACCCTCTGGCAGCGGTGCACCTGGTGCCTCGGGAATCATGAGCACCGCGGGGCCTCTCTACACACTTGTCAACATCGCGCTCGTGGTGCCAAACCTGAGCATTGGTTTCAGACGCTTTCACGACGCCGGTTTTTCAGCAAAATGGCTGCTGCTCTGGGTCCTGCCGGTCATAATCTTCTTCGCAACTGGTGGGCTCGCCTTGGCAAACGAAGTGAAACTTACAGCGAATTCGAGCGACCAAGAGGTTTTGTCGGCTCTCGGCGTTTTCGTTCCAACTTTGCTGGTTGCCCTTGCAGTCGGCGGCTTCCAGTTATTCGTTTACCTGCGCAGCACCAAAGCCAAAGACAACAAGTATGCGGGGGCAGCCGCCGAAGAAACTAGCGCCTCCGAGTAAATTCGGCTAGACTCTTGAGGTTGCCGTGTATCGGCCGCGGATAAAGAGAGCTAAGACATTCCGTCATTAGCGCCGCGCAGTTAGGAATCCGAAAGGGGAACCCACTATGGCACTAGATGCAGCAGTGAAGACCGCAATTATCAACGAGTACGCAACTCACCCAGGCGACACT
>CANGGL010000068.1 GCA_947453465.1 Microbacteriaceae bacterium
CACATGTTCTTGCCTACCATCGCGCTGACCTTAATCTCGTTTGCCGGTTACATCCGCTACTCACGTGGTTCGATGCTAGAGGTCCTAAACCAGGACTACATCCGCACCGCGCGTGCCAAGGGCTTGACCGAGCGCACCGTAATCATGCGTCACGCTTTCAGAAACACCTTGATTCCGCTGACAACGCTCGTTGTGGTCGATTTCGCCGGTGTCATCGGTGGCGCCATCATCACCGAAAAGGTGTTTGGTTGGGTTGGCATGGGCACGCTGTTCAACCAGGCAATCAACACCTTTGACCTCAATTTGCTCATGGGAGTCTTTGTGATCACTGCCTCGCTGGCCGTCATTGCAAACCTCGTCGCCGACCTTGTCTATTCGGCACTTGACCCAAGAATTCGCGTCGGAAAGTAATCATGGCCAAGAATCCAGAAACCACAGCAACTCCTGAAACCGTTGACATCGCAAACCGCGAAACCGAGGGTCTGAGTCAGGGGCAAATCGTTCGTCGTCGCTTCGTGCGCCACAAGGCAGCGATGATTTCCCTGTTCAGCTTGGTCGGTCTCATCGTTTTCGTCTTCTCGGCTTCGGGTCTTCACTTTGGCACCGAGAAAAATCCGATCAGCATCACCGGTTGGGCTAAATACTCAATTACCGATCTACCGGAACTCGAATACAAATCATGCCCGGATGGCACCACCGGCTGCCCAACCCTAGATATCTTGCCTGCCTTCATTGACGGCACCGGGGTTAGCATCGGAGACCACCCATTTGGTCAGGATGACTTGGGCCGCGACTACTTCTCGCTCGTGATGCGTGGAGCCGAGCAGTCTGTCGTTGTGATGCTCATCATCGGCATCATCGCTGCGCTAATCGGAACCATCGTTGGAGCGGTCTCAGGGTTCTTCAGAGGCTGGACCGACGCGGTTCTGATGCGATTCACCGACTTCATCATCACCATTCCAGTGATCATCATCGGATCTGTCATCGGCTTCCATTTCGGAAACCTTGGCGTCGGCTTCCTGGCACTTTACCTGGGCTTGTTTTCCTGGACCGGTCTTTCTCGACTGGTTCGCGGTGAATTCCTTTCGCTTCGCGAGCGAGAGTTTGTTGATGCCGCCCGCGTGGCCGGCGCCAGCAACGCCCGCATCGTTTTCAAGCACATTTTGCCTAACGCCGTCGGTGTCATCATCGTTTCGGTCACCTTGCTAATGTCTAGCGCGATCTTGCTCGAAACCGGCCTTAGCTACCTTGGCTTTGGTGTGGTTGCTCCGGACGTTTCACTTGGCTCTCTGATTAGCCAGTACCAGGATTCATTCACAACTCGTCCTTGGCTGTTCTGGTACCCGGGCTTGTTCATCATCGCTATTGCTTTGTGCATCAACTTCATCGGTGATGGTTTGCGTGATGCCTTTGACCCACGTCAGAAGCGCCGCATCACTAAGAAAGAGCGCGAAGCTGCCAAGGTAGCGAAGGTAGCCGCCTAATGGCTGTTTCTGAAGTCTTCGAGTCTTGCGCGGCAGATAGCTGCGGCTTGCCCGCTACTGGTGCGGGGGGAGTCACCGGGCTGCACATGCTCGCGGCCACCAAGGTTGAGGCCCTTGAGTTCACTCGGGTGAATGGTTCTGCCGTGGTATCGACCGGGTGCGGTTGCGGCCCAAGCGCTGATTCGACCGGTTGCTGTAACAAAGGTCACGGCAAAACGAGTGTCAATATCGAGAACCGAATCCCAGCCGATGAAAATGCGTCTAAACGGGTTGATCACCAACACGCCCTCATCGCTCACGACCAGCTTGGGTCTGATGAAAATCAGATGAGCCGCCATGCCGAAGAAAATAGCCCACAGGGTGGTTGCTGCGGCGGTAGCAAAACTACTAACCAACCAAGTTTCAACCGACATGACAGTGCCGATGATAAGAACGACTGCTGCGTAAGCGAATCCGGTTCTAGATCTGAAGGTCTGTTCATTAGTCACAAGCCAATCATGGCAGGAGATAAATAATGTCTGAGCCGATTTTGAAAGTCAGCGATTACACAATTGAGTTTTGGGTAGACGGAGTTTGGTACCCGGCTGCCGTAGACATGAACTTCGAGGTGAAGGCCGGCCAGGTCCTGGCAATCGTCGGTGAGTCCGGTTCGGGTAAGTCGACCACCGCGATGGGTTTGATGTCGCTTCTCGCCAGCAATGCCCGAACCACCGGAAGCGTCAGGGTCAATGGCGTAGAGATGGTTAATGCCTCAGCCTCCACCCTTCGCAAATTCCGCGGCAAGGAAGTGGCGTACATCTTCCAGGAGCCGATGACCGCCTTGAACCCCGTTTATTCGATTGGTTTCCAGATCGTTGAAACCTTGCGCAACCACTTCGACATGGGTCCGAGGCAGGCGCGAGAGCGTGCGATTGAACTCTTGACCATGGTTGAAATTCCATCTCCTGCGTCTTCATTCGACAAGTATCCGCATCAACTTTCAGGTGGCCAGCGTCAGCGAGCCATGATTGCTCAGGCGCTTGCCTGTGACCCAGGGCTCCTGGTTGCCGACGAGCCAACCACGGCCCTCGATGTGACTGTTCAGGCCGAAATTCTTGACCTGATGCGTAATCTGCGCGACCGCCTCAACTCGGCAGTTCTGCTTATTACGCATGACATGGGTGTGGTTGCAGATCTTGCGGACGAAATTTTGGTTATGAAAGATGGTCAAACCGTCGAACATGGCACGGCAGATCAAATCTTCAATGCTCCTGCGCACCCGTATACCCAGCAGTTGCTGGCCTCGGTGCCAAAGCTAGGTTCAGTTGCTGTTCGCGAGCGAGTTGCTGACCAATCGGCAGGGGAGTCCCCGGTGTTGCGTCTTCAGAACGTATCTATCGAGTACCCGAAGCGCGGCCGCATCCCTGCTTTCAAGGCGGTCCAAGACTTCAAACTCGAGATCTTCCCGGGTGAAATCGTTGGTCTGGTTGGTGAATCTGGCTCTGGCAAGACCACGATTGGTCGCGCTGCCATCGGCCTACTGCCTATTTCTAGCGGCCTAATCGAAGTAGTTGGTCAGGACATCAGCCACGCCACTCAAAAGGACCTCCGCTCGATTCGCCGCAGTACCGGAATCGTGTTCCAGGACCCGGCCTCGTCACTGAACCCTCGCTTGCCAATCGGTGAGAGCATCGGTGAGCCGCTGTTGCTTGCCAAGATCGCTAAGGGTGACGAGCTAAACCGTCGCGTCGAGGATTTGCTTGACTCGGTTGAACTCCCGCGCAGCTATCGCAACCGTTACCCTCACGAACTTTCGGGCGGCCAGCGTCAGCGCGTAGGTATTGCCCGTGCGCTAGCGCTAACTCCAGACCTTCTCATCGCGGATGAGCCAACCTCGGCTCTGGATGTGTCGGTTCAGGCTCGCTTCCTCGAGCTTTTGCAAGGTTTGCAGGAGCAGCTGAAATTTGCCTGTCTCTTCATCAGCCACGACCTTGCGGTTGTCGACATTCTTTCTCACCGAATTGCGGTCATGCAGCACGGGCGCCTGGTTGAGGTTGGTGAGCGCGATGAAGTGCTCAAGAACCCACGCGAGGAATACACCCGTCGCCTGATTTCAGCGGTGCCGGTGCCAGACCCTGAGCTTCAGCGACTTCGCCGCGAGGCGCGCTTAGCCGGCAAGTAAACCTCCACTTTTCGCCCCCGCACCCTTAGACTGGTAGTGCAGGGGCTCAAAGATGCAGTTCTGCACCCCCTAACTAATTTCGAAGCGCCAACTTTTGACTGTTTGGCGCGTTCACAAAGGATGTTCTTATGGCTAAGGCCACCAGAGATGACTTGCGCAACGTCGCAATTGTCGCCCAC
>CANGGL010000069.1 GCA_947453465.1 Microbacteriaceae bacterium
TCTGACGGACCCATGTCCCTCCAAAAGATCGGTACCTGAAGACTCTATCCCTTGATTGAGCCTCGGAGCTTGAACCAGCCGGTAAATTTGGTTTCATGACAATTCGCCCCATCTGCATAGCCGGAGAACCGGTCCTTCATAACCGCGCTGCCGATGTTACCGTTTTTGATCAGGAGCTTCGGAACTTGGTCGCAGATATGTTTGAAACCATGGACAAAGCTCCGGGTGTCGGCCTCGCCGCACCACAGATTGGGGTCGGTCTCAGAATCTTCACTTATGACTATTCCGATGATGATGGTAATGAGCGCCGAGGCGTCCTCATCAACCCAACTCTTGAGGTTGGGCCGATCGTTGATGAGCCAGCGGACGAAGACACCGAAATTGAGGGGTGCCTCTCGGTTCCCGGCGAGCGATTCCCGCTCAAACGAGCAGAAAATGTCACCGTCAGCGGGTTTGATCTAGAGCAGAACCGAGTAACTATCGAAGCCGACGGCTGGTTTGCGCGAATCTTCCAACATGAGTTTGATCACCTGGATGGTTTGCTCTACGTGGACCGCCTCGCCGAGCCATGGCACGAAATTGCCGCGGACATCATCCAGGACAACGGTTGGGGCAAGCCGGGCCTGACCTGGTTGCCAGGCAAAGACAACCTAGAAGGCTAGAGCAAACGAATTATCGCTGCAACGGCTGCAGCGGCGGCAACCATAACGATGAACGGTGCCCTAAAGACCAATAACAGCGCTGCGACTACTAGGGCGGGAATGCGTGCATCAAAGCTTATGGTTGCCCCGCTGGTTAGCATCTGAACCCCAGTTAGTGCGGAAAGCAAGGCAACGGTCAACAAGTTTGCGATTCGGCCGACACGAGGGTTGTCCAGCACGGTGTGTGGAACCATGAATCCGAGAAACTTCCACGAATAAACAGCCAGGGCACCGAGTAGTATTCCGGTCCAGATCGACATCTACTCCCCCGCTCGCTTGTTGCTTGACCTCTTTGCGAAGAGATTCAAGCCACCGACGATTACTGCAACCACACCAGCCAGAATGACCGGAATACCCGCCGGAAGTGACGGTGTTGTGATCACTGCGACGAGAAATGCTAGGGCGCCAACAGCAAGAGCCTGACGTTCTTTGAGCCGGGGCCAGAGCAACCCGAGGAAGGCTGCAGCAGCGGCCGCGTCGAGACCCCACACTTTAGGGTCGCCCAGAGCATTGCCAAGAATCGCACCAAGTAAAGTCATCGAATTCCAGAAAATAAAAACCGCTGCGCCAGTTAGCCAAAAACCCTTTGCCTGAAGGACTTTAGTTTCCTGAGATGTCGCAACCGCGGTTGATTCATCGATGGTTAGCTGCGCACCAACGAAGCGCTTGAGACCAACCGCATCGAGAATGGGGTTCATTCGAACGGCATAGAAGCCATTGCGAACACCAAGTAGCCAAGCAGAAACCACGGCAGCCCCGACTGCTGCCGGCCCACCCGCAGCGAGGATGCCGATGAAAGCAAACTGTGAGCCGCCGCTGAACATCAGCAGACTTAGAACCTGAGTTTGCCAAACGTCTAGGCCAGCTGCAGTGGAGAGTGCACCAAAGGAGATTCCATAGAGACCCGTTGCAAGGCCGACACTTATGGACATCGAGAGAACCGGGCTGATTTTAGACACGCAAAAGCCCCGATTCGTAGAGCGCTAAAAACAGCTGCGACAAAGTTGCGAAGCCGCATTTTCTCTGCGCCGATTGGAGAATCTGGCGTACCCGGTATTTTGGTGCGTCTAACTGGGCGGCCACTTCTTCTTGACCTACACCAGCAGCAAAAAGGTCGAGCACCAACTTCTCTTTCTCGGTCAAGTTGCCGAGCCTGAGCAGAAATTCGGGTGAGGCAACTTTGGTGTGCTGCATACGATCGAGGAATCTGCGGAGCTCTGCGTAATCCGGCTGGTCATCCTTTGCGGCAGTAGACCGAATCGCTTTTAGGAGCTCCTCGGGATGCGCATCTTGCGTTACTAGGTCCGTAGCGCCGGCACGCATCGAGGCAAGTTGAAGTTCATCCGAGAAATATGAACCGGTCATGATGATCGCAGGCAACTTCGCGTCTTCAGCCAAATATCGATCGATTAGTTTTGTGGCCAGAGTGATGCCATCTCCGCCTCGAAGGCGGTGATCTATCACCAACACGTCAATCAGCGCCTGAGGAACACGTTCCAGGGAAGACTGCAGGCTGCTGTCCTCAAGCACGACCTTTAGATCCGGCTGTGAGTCAATTATTTGTCGACGACCGAAACGGATGTCATCGTCACCGTCGATCAAACCGATTCTTAGATCAAGTCCCATTTAGCGTCTCTGCGGTGCAATCGCGGCAAATTCGCGAAGCCTTGGGAAAATCGCCGACACGGTGAATCCCACGCCAGGAACCTTGGTGATTTCTACGGAGCCTCCGTAGATCGCCGCGCGCTCACGCATAGCTGTAAAACCAGGGCCAACGATTGGTTCGACCAACGACTTCAGGTCATCTTCGGCTGTATAGGAAGTCTCTTCAAGGTCCAAGCCAACGAGACTACGGTTCGCAACCTCAATGCCGTTGTCTTTAATCAAGACTTGCATGCCATCTTGCACCCATGAGAAATCCACCGTCACATCGGTGCCGACTGGCGTGTGCTGCTTCACATTTTCGAGTGCGTCAAAAACTAGTTTGAAAATCGTAAGTGCGGCACCCTCGTTGATGTCGAATCTTGGCCCCTCGTGCTTTATTGACGCGTTGTAGCCAAACTCTCGGTAAGCAACCATAAGGGGAACTAGGTCTTCGAGCCCCGGCGGTGCAGCGTTGACGGAGTGCTCACGGTGCAACATGTCATAGAGGCGACGCAGCTCAGTGTGGGCGTCTCTAGCGCTTTGCGACACCCGCTCAAGTGACCGGAGGCCAGCGCTTGGGTCTGCCTTGACGGCGTAACTGCCACCTTCGGCCAGGCTGATGACCGCGGTCACCTTCTGAATGATCAACTCGTTGATATCGCGGGCGATGTCCAGGCGCTCATTCTGCTCAGCAATCTGGATTGCCAACTCAGCCTGGTGCCGGCTAGCAACAGCACGGTCCTGGCTCGACCCAACATGAAAATACTGCGTGGCGCTTAGGCGGCCGAGAATCCAGAAAAGCGTGTTGAAAGACGCAACAACCGCCAAACCAAGGGCAAAACCGGTGAATCGCCCGGTGCCATTAAGTAGCAATAGCCCATATACGTCTGTGCCCAACGGCAGCGTGAAGGTAACAAACCAAGAGATTGCGACACCCGAAGCAATCGACGTAGCCAAGGCTAGACGGCGAGTGAGTTGCCCCGCAAAAACGGCGATGATGAATAGGATTCCGCAAGCAATCAAGCTGGCCGCAATCGGCCGAAGTTGCAACACTGCCTCAACCAGCGTCGAAACCGCGATGAGAGCTATTGAGACCTGGGGAAGGGCGACCGAAAAGGCCAAACCCAGGGCAAATAAGCCGGCGGGAATTAGAGCCGCAGGGCCTTGGATGAAGAAATCAAGAAGGCCGAGAACGGCAAATGATGACGTTGAAAGGATTATTGGGGAGAGCCACTTATGACCTTGGATCCACTGAATCACGTGGCCTCCTGGTTTCAGAAAGATTGGCTCCCCGGCTTGGACTCGAACCAAGAACCTATCGGTTAACAGCCGATTGCTCTGCCAATTGAGCTACCGAGGAATGTTGCTTTCGCGACTAGACA
>CANGGL010000070.1 GCA_947453465.1 Microbacteriaceae bacterium
AGTTGACGCACCAGTTGCACAGCCAGCCAGCATCAATGCTGACATCGCTGCAACTGCTGCGATTGAAATCAATGAAGTCTTCTTCATCTCATTCCTTTCATAGTTGTTTCGGTTCCCAAAAGTTCTCGAGGTTGCCCACGAGACGGTTCGAAGATTTTCGAACTCCCCCTTATGCTGCCCTAACAAACCAGTCCAAATGTCTGGTTTCGCACGAACGTTATCTATTTGTTGTTTTAGACAACAAATGTGCTTTTACAAACCTTATAGGTTTAAATTGACTCTTAGAGCAAAAGGTTGACGGTCAAAGCCCCATGGACAAAAGAATGCAGTCGCGCGAGTTCGTTGGGCGCACCCGCGAAGACGTTCGTCAGTTCAACCTTTCTATCGTTTTACGCATGCTCCACTTCTCTGGTTCGGTCACTCGTTCACAGCTGACTTCCATCTCAGGGCTCAACCGCTCGACCATTTCTGACCTGGTCTCTGAGCTTGAAGAACTTGGTTTGGCCACCGAAACCGAGGGCATTTCAAAGACCTCCAGCGGGCGCCCAAGCCACGTGGTTTCGGCCTCTGATTCGGTGGTGGCTTTTGCGGTCAACCCTGACATCGATGCCACCACGGTTGGAGTGGTAACCCTCGGTGGTCGCGTGCTTACCAAGCGAAGAATTCTCACCCGCCTCCAGCCCTCAGCCGATCAAGCCATCGAAATCGCGGCCAAGGCGATTCAAGAGATGCGTGCCGAGTTGAAGCCGGGGACAAAAATCGCCGGCGTTGGCGTAGCCATCCCGGGGCAGGTCCGCTTGGCCGACGGTGTGGTGCGTCTGGCCCCTCACCTGAACTGGATCGAAGCGCCCTTCGGCGCAAAACTCACCCAGCTGACCGGGTTGCCGGTTTCCCTGGATAACGACGCCAGCCTTGGTTGCCGAACCGAATTTAACTTTGGCGCGGCACGTGGGTTCAGTGACGTGGTCTACATCTTTGGTGGTTCAGGTGGCATCGGCGGCGGTGCAATCGTCAACGGCTCTCAGTTGCGAGGCGCAGCTGGATATGCGGGTGAGCTCGGTCACGTAAGAATTGCCGACGAAAAGCAGAGTGACTATTCGGGGCTCTCCGGAACCGTGGAAGCTTTGGTCAGGCGTGACGACCTTCTCGAGGTGTTCAGGCTCGACAGCGCCACCGATGAAGAACTGGCGGCGGAAATCGATGCGGTTAGGCGAGATAAAACCGCTAAGAGTAAACCAGCTCGCAAGTTGATCGAGCGCCAGCTCGAGTCGATGGCCCGCGGAATCGCAAGCTTCGTGAACATCTTCAATCCCCAGGTAATCGTGCTGGCCGGTTTCCTTTCATCACTGTTCGAGTTTGACCGTGAACGAGTCTTGGCTGAGGTGAAGGCAAATTCTTTGGATGCCTCCAGTGAAGCGGTGCTGATTCGCTCGGCCGAGCTGGGTTCAGACCTTCTGATGATCGGTGCCGCCGAGTTGCCTTTTGCCAAACTACTGGCCAGGCCATCGCAGTTTGAATTTGCCGAGCAGAAGCGGCGGGTTTCAAGCTCATGAGCAAGGCCCATGCCAAAGGCGGCCCGGTTAGAAAGGCGGTTGATTTCGATTTCGACGTGGCCATCATTGGTTCTGGTTTTGGTGGATCGATTGCCGCCCTGCGTCTGACCCAAAAGGGATACCGCGTCGTGGTCATCGAGGCCGGTGCGCGATTCGAAGACAAAGACTTTGCCAAGAACTCATTTGACCTCAAGCGGTTTCTATTTTTCCCTCGGTTGGGAATGCTCGGTATTCAGCGCATCGACCTGCTCAAGAATGTTTTGGTTATGTCCGGTGCCGGGGTCGGCGGAGGATCTCTGGTTTATGCCAACACGCTCTACCGACCACCGGCCGAGTTCTACAAGACCGGTTCTTGGGTTGGGCTCGAAGACTGGGAGACCGTATTGGCACCGCACTACGCCGAGGCAGAACGAATGCTGGGTGTCGCGCAAAACCCATTCTTCAGCCCGGCAGACATGATGTTGAAGCGCTCGGCCGACCGATTGGGTTTCGGCGACACTTTCAGAATGGCTCCGCTTGGCATCACCTTCGCCAAGGAGGGAGAGAAGCCTGGCGAAAGCGTTGGCGACCCATACTTCGGTGGAGCGGGCCCGGATCGTAAGAATTGCATCAACTGCGGTGAGTGCATGACCGGCTGTCGTCACGGTGCCAAAAACACTCTGGTGAAAAACTACCTTTACCTAGCCGAGCAACCGGCCGAGGGTAAAACCGTGGCCGAAGTCTGGCCGCTAACCAAGGTTCAGATAATCCGTGATTTGGAAGGTGGCGGTTTTGAACTGCCACTGAGCAAGGTTGCTCGGGGTGGGCATAGCGGCACGGTTCGTGCCAAACAGGTGGTGGTTGCCGCGGGGGCGTTGGGCACAGCCAAGTTGCTGCAGCGTTCGCGGGTGGCCGGGCATCTCGCGGGCATGAGCGATAAGTTGGGGCATCTGAGCCGAACCAATAGCGAGAGTTTGCTTGGCGTTGTGGCTCGCGGAAACGAAAACGATTACTCCAGAGGCTCGGCGATTACCTCTTCGGTATTCCCTTCGCCAGATACTCACATCGAACCGGTGCGATACGGCCGCGGTAGCGGATTCATGGGACTCTTGCAAAGCGTTTTGGCTTCGAGTAGCTCTGGAAAGACCCCCAATTTTGGGCGGCTCTTGCTGGCCACAGCCAGAAACCTGCATCGCCTACCGAGCTTCTATAACCTGCGAACCTGGCCCGAGCGCACCCTCATCCTCTTGGTGATGCAAGCCCGCGACAACTCGCTGACAACGTATTTCAAGCGGGGCATCTTCGGTGCCAAGTTGACCTCGAAGCAGGGTTATGGCGAGGCCAACCCCGCCTGGGTAGCCAAGGGGCACGAGGTGGCGCGCGATCTTGCCGCCGATATGGATGGAACGCCGGGAGCGGTAATTGGAGAGCCTTTCGGCATCCCGCTGACCGCACACTTTTTGGGTGGGGCCGTCATCGCAGCCGATGCCAGCGGGGGAGTTGTCGACAAACACCTGCAGGTTTTCGGGGTTCCGGGAATGCGAATTCTCGATGGCTCGACCATCTCGGCTAACCCAGGCGTAAACCCTTCGCTAACTATTGCTGCGCAGGCTGAGTGGGCAATGAGTCACTGGCCCGCGCGAGTCTAGCGCGCTGTTCGATACCAAGGCCCCAGTAGCAGCTGCCGATGATCAGCGCGGCTCCCAGTGCGCCGATCCAATTGAGGGTTTCGCCGCCAAACATGAGGGCAATCAAGACCGCCCAAACCGGCTCGGTTCCTTGCAGCAGCGCGATGCGCGAGGCAGAGGTGCGACGGATTCCCCACATCATGGCAAAGAAGCCATACACGGTGCATAGCAGCACCAAGAAGCCGAGCAGGAACCACTCGTTGGGGCCATAGTGGAACGCGGCTGCAACCGTGCCAGGTGCATCGACCACGAAGAAGATAACACCCGCGGTCAACGTCTGAAAAATTGTCAGGTTGATGGTGTTCAACTTGCGGCCCGAGGTTAGGCTGCCTTGAACAACCTGATATAGAGCGCGTAGAACCGCAGCGGCAAACATCAGTGCATCGCCCCAGTTAGGTGACTGCAGGCCATTGCCGCCGACCAGAAAACCAACGCCAACCACCGAGCCAAAGGCCGCCACAAAGAAGTTTCTCGGCAGCCAATAT
>CANGGL010000071.1 GCA_947453465.1 Microbacteriaceae bacterium
TGCCACAGAAGAACCATTGAAGGTGGCCGGTGCGTTCACCATCGATGGACTGGGTGGCGCATTCGTGAGCCGCATCGATGGCGACCCACACACCGTGGTTGGCCTAAGCCTGCCCACCCTTCGCGAACTGATCATCGAGCTTGGAATCGAATACCCGAGCCTCTGGAAAATCAAGTAACACAAGGCTAAGAAGCACACAATTGGGCGCCGACCTCGCTGGTTTTGTGATTTTTTTGTTACCCAGCACCAAAGGCTGAGGCTGGCGAACCAATAGGCTAGATGCACTATGACTTCGTCTAAGAAAATCACCAAGGTTCTAGTTGCCAACCGCGGAGAAATCGCAGTTCGCATCATCCGCGCCGCTAAAGACTCCGGCATTCAGAGTGTGGCTGTTTACGCAGACCAGGATCGCGATGCGATGCACTCCAAGATGGCCGACGAGGCCTATGCGCTGAACGGAACCACCGGACCGGAAACCTACCTGGTCATCGAGAAGATTTTGGCCGTTGCAGCCCAGAGCGGCGCAGACGCCGTTCACCCTGGCTACGGATTCCTTGCGGAGAACGCGGATTTCGCGCGAGCAGTCATCGATGCGGGTCTGATTTGGATTGGCCCATCGCCCAAGGCGATTGAGATGCTGGGCGACAAGGTTTCTGCCCGCCACGTTGCCGAAAAGGTTGGCGCGCCTCTGGCCGCTGGAACCCTGAACCCTGTGAAGGGCGCCGATGAGGTGCTGGACTTTGTGGCTCAGCACGGCGTTCCGGTTGCCATCAAGGCGGCATACGGTGGCGGTGGCCGCGGTATCAAGGTGGCTTATAAGAAGGAAGAAGTTGCGGAACTCTTTGAGAGCGCAACCCGTGAAGCCATTGCCGCGTTTGGTCGCGGTGAATGCATTGTTGAGAAGTACCTGGAGAAGCCTCGTCACGTTGAGACCCAGTGTCTTGCAGACGCCTACGGAAACGTTGTTGTGGTTTCCACTCGCGACTGCTCGCTGCAGCGTCGTCACCAGAAGCTGGTTGAGGAAGCCCCGGCTCCTTTCTTAACTGAGGAGCAGAACAAGCGCCTCTACGAAGCATCGAAGGCCATCCTGAAAGAAGTTGGCTATCAGGGCGCTGGAACCTGTGAGTTCCTGGTTGCACAAGACGGCACCATCAGCTTCCTTGAGGTAAACACCCGACTTCAGGTTGAGCACCCGGTTTCCGAAGAGGTAACCGGCCTTGACCTAGTGCGCGAGCAGTTCCGTTTGGCCGAGGGCGGCAAGCTGGAATACGGCGACCCTGTAATCAAGGGCCACAGTTTTGAGTTCCGCATCAACGGCGAAGACGCAGGCCGCAACTTCATGCCTGCTCCTGGACCTGTGAAGCTGTTCAAGGCTCCAAGCGGACCTGGCGTGCGAGTGGACACCGGTGTTGAGAGCGGCGATGAAATCTCGGGCTCGTTCGACAGCATGGTTGCCAAGCTCATCGTGACCGGCGCAACTCGCGAGGAGGCATTGGCTCGCAGCCGTCGTGCCCTCGATGAGATGCAGGTTGAAGGCCTGCCAACCGTTCTGCCATTCCACCGCAAGATCGTGAACGACCCTGCATTCATCGGCGGCAACGGCAAGTTTGGAATCTACACTCGCTGGATTGAAACCGAGTGGAACAACGACATCCCAGCTCACGTTGCCGAGGGCAGCGAGGGTGCCGAGCCTGTGAGCCGCAACAGCGTTGTGGTTGAGGTAGACGGCAAGCGCATCGAGGTTAGCCTGCCTGCGGCACTGTTCGCCGGCACTGCATCAGGTGCAGCGGCTCCTGCTGTTGCCAAGCGCAAGAAGGGTGCAGGCGCATCCGGAACCGGTGGCAACGGAAACGAAATCAAGGCCCCGATGCAGAGCACCGTGGTAAAGATTGCCGTTGAGGTAGGTCAAGAAGTGAACGAGGGCGACCTGGTTGTGGTTCTTGAGGCCATGAAGATGGAGCAGCCGCTAACCGCACACAAGAGCGGAACCGTGAAGAGCATTGGCGCTGCGGTGGGCGAGACCGTTCCTGCTGGCACCATGCTGATCGAGTTCGCCTAAAACTTAGGTAAAAGGACAACCCCGGCCAATCGGTCGGGGTTGTCCTTCTGAAATCTGAAATATCAATCGAGCCTATTGCTTTGTCTAAAGAACCGGAACAACAGTGCTGTTCTTGATTTCAAATTTCTTGGTTGCAAGTTCATCAATATCAATCTGGTTGTGACTCGTGAACACCACGGTGACGCCAAATGCGTTTAAATCTCTTAGAATTTCTCGCACATTCAACACGCTATTGGCATCGAGCGCATTGAAAGGTTCGTCGAGGATAAGAACCTTTGGTCGCTCCATGAGAGCCTGGGCTAAGGCAAGTTTTTGTTTCATTCCCAACGAATAGTGGCGAACCTTCTGGCGCGCTGATGGGTCCAGCCCCAGAAGGTTCATGGTCTGCGCAATTTCAACGTCTCCTATAACACCTCGGATACGCGCGAGTTGGCGAAGGTTGTTCAGCCCTGATTCGTTCGACAGAAACCCTGGGCGATCGATGACAACACCAAAGTTTTCGGGGAATATTCGTTTTGCGGACATGAATTTTTCGTCGATTTTCACAATTCCGGAGTCAGGCACCACGAATCCGCACATCAATCTGAAAAGTACAGACTTTCCGCTGCCGTTTGGCCCAGAAATTGAAGTTATAGCGCCCTCGTCAATTTCCAAAGAGACGTCTTTGTAGAGACTAGTTCCGCGATAAGACTTTGAGACCTGATCGAGAGTGACAACTGGCATCTGTTTTTACCTTTCTAGCGTTTTAGGAGATTGAGCTGAGGTTTGAGGGCTTCGCGTACCTTGACGCTATAAGTAGTAGCAACAAGGCGCCTACGAATGTAGCGCCCGTGCTAGTCGATTGAATCGAACCAAGTGGCATACCATCTGGCAGTGAATATGGTGCGGCCAAGTTTATAAACCAGAGACCTTGTGGAATCCAGAACCCTGAGACAAGTAGGAACGCCACGAGAGAAGGCCAGATCGAACTTGAATAGGGAAATCGCAAAAACACCAATACTGCTAAGACAATCTGAAAACAGACCGCTGTCAGGAATCCTAAAAATCCTTGCCAAATACCGTCATGTCCAATAAGCGCAAAATTGCCCGTTGTCAGCCACGTTGAGGCGGATAAAACGGCGCCTATCGATAGCACTGAAACTGTAGCCCAAATTAGCTCCCTTACGAGGGTTGAACCAATCCATGTCCAGAAACTGCCATACCTGATAACTACCAGTTGGAACATGCCTTCACGCAAATCCTGAAGGCGCCCGTAAAACGCCGAGCTGATTGTCAGGGGTATTGCGGCAACCAACGTATATCCGACTAGGTCGTTGAATGAGCCGGCAAAGAATGTCTCAGTGATTTTTAGTGAATCCGTGACTCCGCCATTTAGGCAATAAACGGCCGAGAGGATGGTCAACGAAATAGAAATTAGCACGGACGACCACCGACCTCGCTTGAATCGAGAGAACGATTCCTTCAAGGAACGACCAGACGTTATGAACCAGCAAGTAAACCAAAACACAATCCACCAAGTGACTGCCACCGCGACACCGCCAGGTATATTCAAGGCCCAACCGAGGCCAACTATTAGCGACCCATCAAGGAAAGCCGGAATGGCAA
>CANGGL010000072.1 GCA_947453465.1 Microbacteriaceae bacterium
AAAGTAGGCTTGCCTCATGAACGCTAATCAAAAGCCTACTCTGCTGCTCATTGACGGGCACTCGCTCGCCTTCAGGGCGTTCTATGCGCTTAGCCCAGACAGCTTCAAGACCCCAGATGGCCAGCACACCAATGCGGTGCACGGCTTCATCTCAATGCTGCTCAACATCCTTCAGGCCGAAAAGCCGACTCACCTGGGTGTTGCCTTCGACCTTTCGAGAAGCTCATTTAGAACCGAGGAGTACCCGGAGTACAAGGGCACCCGAGGCGAGACTCCACCCGAGTTCAATGGCCAAACCGAGCTGCTTCGCGAGGCGCTCACCGCGATGAATATCAAGACCATCACTCGTGAGAACTACGAGGCCGACGACATTCTCGCCAGCCTCGCCGACCAAAGCGGCGAGAAGGGTTTCAACGTTTTCGTGGTTTCGGGTGACCGAGACACATTCCAGCTGATCAGCGATTCAACGACCATTCTTTATCCGGTCAAGGGTGTGCTCAATCTTGCCCGCATGGATGATGCAGCCGTGCTAGAGAAATACGGCATTCACGCCAAGCAATACCCAGATCTAGCTGCACTGGTAGGGGAAACCTCCGATAACCTTCCGGGCATCCCAGGTGTTGGCCCGAAGACTGCTGCAAAGTGGCTACAAGCACACGGCAACCTGGCTGGAGTGCTGGCCGCTGCCGAGGACATCACCGGCAAAGTGGGTGAAAGCCTTCGCGAGCACCGAGAACTTGCCGTGCGCAACCGCAGGCTAAACCACCTAGTTCGAGACCTTGAGTTTGATTTCACACAGGATGACCTGCTGCTCGGCGGAGTCGACGAGACTCAGGTGCGTGAAGTATTTGCAAAGTTGCACTTCAAGTCACTCACCGAGCGAGTTCTTCGCGCTCGAGGAGTAACACCGGGTTCCGGCCCGGCTGCCGACACCAAGAAAGCCTTCGATGATGCATTTGCCGATGAAGGTCAGGCTCCCGAGGCACAGACCTACGCTCCGGTTGAACTGCCCGACAGTGAATCAACCACTCTGGCTCAGGCCGCAGTTTGGCTAAAGGACCAGCTAGGCACCGTCGGCCTGAGCTTCGAGCTGACCGATGGCGGAGTCACTTCAATCGGTTTTGCCACCGAGACCGTTCGCAAGTTTGCTTCGGTGGATAGCAACGCTGCCCTAACCGAGCACTTGGGCACCTGGTTATCAGACCCAACCTGCGTCAAGGCAATTTTTGGGGCCAAGGATGTCACCAAGGCGCTACTTGATTTTGGAATCATCCTAGATGGGGCAAACTATGACCCACTGCTCCTGACTTACCTCCTGAACCCGATTCGTCGAGGCTATGACATCGATGACATTGCCCTTGAGTATCTGGGACTCTCGGTGTCTCGTTCAGACCCAAACCAATTGGTAGCCGAAGAAACTACGGATGCCAGCCTGAATGCCTGGATTTCACTAATGCTCGCTGAGCGGCTCTATGCGCAGGTAGAAAGCGAAGAACAGGTTCGGGTTTATGGCGAGATCGAACTGCCAACCAACTCGGCACTGGCTCGAATGGAACACCTTGGCGTTGCAGTGGACGTTCCAAAACTTGAAGCCCTGTTCGAACGCCTTTCTACCGAAGTAGCCGAGGTGGCTCAGAAGGCTTACGCAATCATTGGGCGTGAAATCAACTTGGCGTCACCGAAGCAACTTCAGATCGTGCTCTTTGACGAGCTAGGAATGACCGGTACTAAGCAGGTGAAGACCGGCTTCTCAACCAATGCGGCGGCGCTTAACGAACTTTTTGAGCAAACCCAGCACCCGTTCTTGGAGCGGCTCCTTGAACATCGCGAAGTCACAAAAATTCGTCAAATTGTTGAAACCTTGCTGAAGTCGGTGGGCGCCGACGGTCGAATTCACACCAACTACGTCCAAACCGGAACCTCTACCGGCCGCCTTTCTTCAGAGAGCCCAAACCTCCAAAACATTCCAATCAAGAGTGAACGCGGGCGCGAAATTCGCGATGCCTTCATCGTCGGCCCGAGCTTCGAGACGCTACTAACCGCCGACTACTCACAGATTGAAATGCGAATCATGGCTCACCTCTCGGAGGACGAAGGCATCATCGAGGCTTTCAATACCGGAGAGGACCTACACCGATTTGTCGGATCACGAATCTTTGGTGTTGAACCGAGTGATGTCACACCAGCCATGCGCTCCAAGGTAAAGGCAATGAGTTATGGCTTGGTTTATGGACTGAGCGAGTATGGCCTGGCCAAACAGCTTCGGATTGCCAACGCAGAAGCCAAGCAACTGATGGCCGATTACTTCGCCAGGTTCGGGGGAGTGCGCCGATACCTCGCCAGCGTGGTCGACGAGGCTAAAACTCTTGGTTTCACTAAGACCGTTTACGGCCGCAGGCGTCCATTCGATGACCTGAACAGCAAACTGTTTCAGGTTCGTGAAAATGCACGTCGCGCAGCACTCAATGCACCGATTCAGGGCACTGCAGCAGACATCATGAAGCTTGCGATGACTCGCATTGATGCACGCATGATCGAAGCAAAACTGAACAGCCGCATGCTGCTTCAGGTTCACGACGAATTGGTCTTCGAAGTCGCCGCCGGTGAGCTCACTACGCTTCAGAACATCGTTGTGAAGGAAATGTCCGAAGTAGTCGAACTTTCGGTGCCACTTGAGGTCCAAATCGGCATCGGACGAAGCTGGGACGAAGCGGCACACTAATGGTCAAAGAAACCATCGTCATCCGAACCAAAGAAGGCCTGCATGCCAGACCGGCGGCCGAATTCGTGAGAACCGCAGCGGCGGCCGATCACACGGTGATGCTCTGTAAACCGACCGGTTCGAAGGTCAGAGGCGACAGCATCCTTTCGCTCTTGAGTCTCGGCGTCAAAGAGGGCGAAAAATTGACCATCGAAGTGTCTGGTCCAGATGAAAAAACCTTGCTGCAGAGCCTTATTTCCATTGTTTCGGGGCAAAAGAACCGATAGGCTGGAGAAGCATGTTTTTTGCATGCGAAACCTATCCGTTGTTGCGATGGAATCCCTAGGAAAATCCTTTGGTTTACTCGCGACCCTAGAAATGCCCGTAAAGAGATAAATACATTGACTAAAGCAACCAAGCAGGTAGCCGTAAACGACATCGGCTCAGCTGAAGACTTCCTAGCCGCAGTAGAGGCAACCCTGAAGTTCTTCAACGACGGAGACCTAATCGAAGGTACCGTTGTAAAAATCGACCGCGACGAGGTTCTACTCG
>CANGGL010000073.1 GCA_947453465.1 Microbacteriaceae bacterium
TCTGAAGGGAATTAGCCACATGAAGTTTGAAGTCGGCGAAACGGTCGTTTATCCCCACCACGGTGCAGCACAAATCATCGAGGTTGCTGACCGCACCCTTCGTGGTGAGACACAGATGTACTTGCAGTTGCGCGTTGCCCAAGGTGAGCTCACCATCTGGGTTCCAGCTGCCAACGTTGAGATGGTCGGTGTTCGCGACGTCATCGACAAGAAGGGCGTGGAGCAGGTCTTCAGCGTTCTTCGCGCGGAATTCACCGAAGAGCCAACCAACTGGTCACGCCGTTACAAGGCCAACCTAGAGAAGCTTGCATCTGGCGACGTAGTCAAGGTTTCAGAGGTTGTTCGCGACCTATGGCGCCGAGACCAGGACCGTGGCCTTTCTGCCGGCGAAAAGCGCATGCTTGCCAAGGCGCGTCAGATTCTGGTTTCAGAGTTGGCTCTTGCTCGCAAGACCGATGAAGAGAAGGCCTCTGCCGAACTCGACACAGTTCTGGCTTCATAAACCCATATCTCTAAGGCAGGTCTCATGACCAATCGCGATCTCGCGTTGGTAGTGGTTGCTGCGGGTCAAGGTCAGCGCCTGGGCGCAGGCATTCCAAAAGCGTTCGTCGACCTAGTCGGCCGCCCGCTACTCACCCATGCAATCGAATCAATCATTGCTTTGCCTGATTTGGCACAGCTGATTATTGCCGTACCCGAAACCCACCTGGTTGAGGCTGCTGAAATCGGTGCAGAACTAATCGGTGACCTGCCAATCGCTTTCGATGTCGTGCTCGGCGGTGAAACCCGTCAGGGCTCGATCTCCAACGCACTTGCTGAGCTGATACCCGAGGCCAAGGTTGTTTTGGTGCATGATGCTGCGCGCGCGCTGGCCCCAACATCGCTGTTTGCCAGTGTCGCCGGTGCCGTTCGCGAAACCCAGCTTTCTTCACTGCCGGTGATGCGCGTGGTTGACACCATCAAGCGCATCGATGGCGAGACTGTGCTGGAGACCATTGACCGTGAGGTGCTTCGCTCGGCACAGACGCCTCAGGGCTTTGTGGCCGCGCACCTGGTTGCCGCTTATGGCGCCGCAGAATCTGATTTCACGGATGATGCCGCGCTCATGCAGGCCGCCGGTCACCAGATTTTTGCCGTGCCTGGCGATGAGCGTGCCTTCAAAATCACTACGCCAGCCGATTTGGCTGCCGCTGAGCTGCGTTTCTCGGGCAAGCCGGCGGGCTACAAAACTGGCATCGGCACCGATGTGCACCGCTTCACCGAAGATGCTGGCAAGCCGCTTTACCTTGGCACCATAATTTGGCCGGGGGAGCGCGGGTTGGACGGGCACAGCGATGGAGACGCGGTCAGTCACGCAATCGTTGACGCTTTGCTTTCCGCTGCCGGTCTTGGAGACATCGGTTCAAACTTCGGAGTGGACCGCCCAGAGTTCTCAGGTGCAAACGGCAAGGTATTCATAGAAGGTGCACTCGAGCTTCTCAAGACCGCCGGCTATCGCGTTGAGAACGTTGCAGTTCAGATCATCGGCAACCGCCCAAAGGTTGCCCCGCACCGCGGTGCCGTTGAGGCGGCTCTTCAGTCAATTCTCGGTGCTCCAGTTTCGCTCGGCGCCACCACCACCGATGGCCTGGGCTTCCTCGGAAACACCGAGGGTGTTGCTGCCGTGGCAACCGCGCTGCTAGCCAAATCAGAGCCTGTAACAGGCCCCGAAGGTAGGCTGGAATCGTGAGCCTAAGCCTGTTTGATTCACGCGCCCAAGCCGTGCGCGAGTTTGAACCTATCGTTGCCGGTCAGGTCGGCATTTATCTTTGTGGCCCAACCGTGCAGGGATTGCCACACGTTGGCCACCTTCGTTCGGCGCTGGTCTACGACCAATTGCGCAACTGGCTAACCGTCAACGGTCTTGAAGTCACCATGGTTCGCAATGTCACCGACATCGATGACAAGGTTCTAGAAAATGCCAAGGTGACCGGTGAGCAGTGGTGGGCCTTGGCTTACCGCTTCGAGCTTGCCTTCAATCAGGCTTACTCGGCCCTCGGCATCAAGGCGCCTAGCTACGAGCCGCGCGCCACGGCGGCCATCCCTGAAATGCTTGACCTGATTGAGCGTTTGATTGCCGCTGGCTTTGCATATCAAGCCGAAGACGGCTCGGCCGATGTTTATTTTGCAGCTTCAAAGTGGGCCAAATATGGCGAGCTGACCAACCAGAAGATCGACGACATGGCGCCTGATGCCGAGGTTGAACTGCGCGGCAAGCGTGACCCTCGTGATTTTGCCCTCTGGAAGGCGCACAAGGTCGGCGACCCAGCCTCTGCCGCTTGGAACTCACGATTCGGCGCTGGCCGCCCTGGCTGGCACATCGAATGCTCAGCGATGGCCACCAAGTACCTAGGCTCACAGTTCGACATTCACGGTGGCGGTCTTGACCTGCGCTTCCCGCACCACGAGAACGAGCTGGCTCAGAGCTCGGCCGCCGGTGATGCCTTCGCAAACTATTGGTTGCACAACGGCCTGGTTAACGTGGCCGGCCAGAAGATGTCTAAATCGCTTGGCAACTCAATCTTTGCCGTCGATTTGTTGGCTGCTGCCCGACCAATTGCTGTTCGTTATTACCTTGGCTCGGCTCACTACCGCTCAGTTCTCGACTACCACGAGGGCGTACTTGAAGAAGCCGAGTCTGCCGTCGCTCGCATCGAGACCTTCATTGAGAAGGCTATTCGCCGCCTGGGTTCAACCCCGGTGTTGGTCGCCGACCAGATTCTTTCAGCCCTACCGGCCGCATTCACCAAGGCTATGGATGACGACCTAGCCATGCCCGCCGCTCTAGCTGCACTTCACGATGTAGTGCGCGCCGGTAACTCTGGCCTCGACTCAGATGACGCCGAGGTGGTCGCCGCATCGCTTCGTTCGGTCTTGGCGATGACCAGCGTTCTAGGAATTAACCCACTCGACTGGGTCAAGGAGTCTGGCGCTAACGACTCTGCCTTAGATAACCTGGTTCAGTCCCTTATCGCCGAGCGCAACCAGGCTCGCGCCAACAAAGATTTTGCACGATCAGATGCAATTAGAAACCAACTACAGGCAGCCGGCATCGCGCTGGAAGATGCTGCCGACGGAACTCATTGGAGTGTTAATTAAATGGCTGGAACCCCTAGACGCCCAGGCGCAGCAAA
>CANGGL010000074.1 GCA_947453465.1 Microbacteriaceae bacterium
CTCTACGATTACGCGGTCCTCTGGGAGGATGCGAATGTAGTGCTGGCGCATTTTTCCTGAAATGTGGGCAAGAACCTTGTGACCGTTAGTCAACTCCACTCGGAACATTGCGTTCGGTAGAGCTTCGACGACCGAACCCTCGATCTCGATGACACCGTCTTTACTGGCCATAACTCACTTATCTACTTCTACGATTTCGGCATAACGAAAGCACGCAAGAAACCCACATCTTGCGAATAGGGAATGCGTGCAGAAACACCGAGTTCTAATCCTACGGGAATACTGGGGAGAGTGCTAATTAAGTTTTGAATCTGGCAAGGTCCATGAAGTCCTCATTTCGACCCCCGAGCTGCCGGCGAACAGCGAGTTTTCTAGCTCAGCGGAACCGGTTTGATGCCGAATGGGGCCAACTTTTCGGCTCCCCCGTCAACGGCAGTCAAAACCCAGATGCCCTTTTCATGAACTGCGATGCTGTGCTCCCAATGCGATGCATCAGAGCCATCCTTGGTTGATACGGTCCAACCATCTTTCAAAACTTTGGTGCGCTGGTTGCCGGCGACCACCATTGGTTCAATGGCAACGCATAGGCCAGGCTTGATCTTGAAGCCCTTTTCACGAACCGCATAGTTGTAAACGGCTGGGTCTTCGTGCATCGACCGGCCAATACCGTGGCCGACATACTCCTCGAGGATGCCGTACTTAGCGCCATTGATTTCTTGAGAATAGATGTACTCCTCGATGGCGACGCCAACCTCGTTCAGATATTCAGCTTTTGCCAGTGCCGCGATGCCGACCCACAGGGACTGCTCGGTGACATCGCTGAGGATCTGACGCTTACGAACTATGTCTGAGTCAACCGGAGTGCCATCTTCGTTAGGGACAATTACAGTCATTGCCGAGTCACCGTTCCACTCGCCAATTTCGGCACCGGCATCGATCGAGACGATGTCGCCGGCTTTCAGGATGCGGGCGGCCGAGGGGATTCCGTGGACCACTTCATCGTTGACCGATGAGCAAATGGTGTGGGCATAACCGTGAACGAGTTTGAAGTTTGAGTGCCCGCCCTTGGCAATGATGGTTGCCTCGGCGATTGCGTCTAGTTCCAGGGTGGAGATGCCCGGGCGAATTGCCTTGCGCACCGCGCTCAAAGCGGCAGCAGTTGCTAAGCCGGCCTCGCGCATGAGGATTATTTGCTCATTGGTTTTTAGTTCAACGCTGTTTCGTGACATTTATACCCTCGATTGTTGAAGCGGGTGGTGTTGGGGCGAGGAACCTAAAGCGCGATTAGCGCTTTGGAGTGAAGCCGCGAGCTTCAAGGGCTTCGAGGATTCGACCGGTAACTTCTGCAACTTCACCCAAGCCGTCGATCATGGCAACAAGGCCACGGGCTGCATAGGTGCTGGTTAGCGGAGCGGTCTGCTCTTCATAAACTTCGAGGCGACGACGGATTACGTCTTCGGTGTCATCAGCACGACCCTGCTCGATTGCACGGTTTAGCAATCGACGAACAACCTCATCGGTGTCGGCGGTCAACTGAACAACCACGTCAAGCTTGTTGCCCTGTGAAGACAGGATGTCATCAAGTTCAACAACCTGGTCTGCGGTGCGTGGGTAGCCATCGAGTAGGAAACCCTCGACTGCGTCAGCGTGTGAAAGACGGTCGCGAACCAAGGCGTTGGTCAGTGAGTCAGGAACATACTCGCCGCGATCCATGAAAGCTTTCGCCTGCTTGCCAAGTTCGGTTTCGTTCTTCACGTTGTGACGGAAGATGTCGCCGGTTGAAATTGCAGGGATCTCAAAAGCTTCAGCTAGGCGCTCAGCCTGGGTTCCCTTGCCAGCGCCAGGAGCGCCGATCAAGAGGAGGCGGATCACTTCAGAAGACCTTCGTAGTTACGCTGCTGCATCTGTGCGTTGATCTGCTTGACGGTTTCAAGACCAACACCAACGATGATGAGGATCGAGGTTCCACCGAACGGGAAGTTCTGGTTTGCACCGATGAGCGAGAACGCCACCAGTGGAATCAGAGCGATCAAGCCCAGGTAAACAGCACCAGGGAAGGTGATGCGGCTAAGTACGTATTCCAAGAATTCGGTGGTCGGGCGACCGGCACGAATACCAGGGATGAAGCCACCGTACTGCTTCATGTTGTCGCTGACCTCTTCAGGGTTGAAGGTGATCGCTACATAGAAGTAGGTGAAGCCAAGGATAAGTAGGAAGTAAAGCGCCATGTATAGCGGGTGGTCGCCCTTGGTTAGGTAGTTAGAAACCCAGGTAACCCAGCCGGCAACCTTACCGTTGGCGTCAGGCTGGTTGAACTGAGCAATCAGCGCTGGCAAGTAAAGGAGTGACGAAGCGAAGATAACTGGCACAACACCGGCCATGTTCACCTTGATTGGGATGTAGGTGCTCTGGCCACCATAGGTGCGACGGCCGACCATACGCTTTGCGTACTGAACTGGGATGCGACGCTGTGACTGTTCGACCAAGATAACTAGGCCAACCACGACGACACCAACCAGGAGAACTACAAGCAGGGTCTCGATGTTCTTCTGCTCTGCGATGCCGATAAGCGATGCAGGGAAGCGTGAAGCGATCGAGGTGAAGATAAGTAGTGACATACCGTTGCCGACGCCACGCTCGGTGATTAGCTCACCCATCCACATGATCAAGCCGGTGCCGGCGGTCATGGTCAGAACCATAAGCGCTACGCCGATTGCCGATGAATCGGTCAGGATTGGCAACACACAGTCTGCGCCGAATAGCGCACCCTGGCGGGCAACAGCAATAAGGGTGGTGGACTGAAGAAGACCAAGAGCGATGGTTAGGTAGCGGGTGTACTGGGTCAAAGTAGCCTGACCCGAAGCACCCTCCTTGTGTAGCGCCTCAAAGCGAGGAATTACTACACGAAGCAGCTGGGTGATGATCGAAGCCGTGATGTACGGCATGATTCCCAGCGCGAAGATGGAGAGCTGAAGCAAAGCGCCACCAGAGAACAGGTTTACGAGTTCGTAAAGACC